>JAEFAK010000092.1 GCA_016287555.1 Oscillospiraceae bacterium | reverse complement strand
GCGGCGTGGCGCTCGGCAGGGGTCATGTCCGGCTTTTCGAAGACGATATGCTGGAAGTGGTCGACCATCGTCCCGTACGGGATGAAGGTCAGCGCGCCAGAGAGGTGGCTGTAATAGAACTTCTTCGTGTCGGCGCCGAAGAAGCCCTCGGCCCACGGCCATGCGAAAAATTCCATCGACATGGAATGGACCTCGCAGCCCTCCATGCTCGGCCAGATATATTCCATCGGGATACGGCTGCGGTTCATCCAGTCGGCGAAGGCATGGCCCGCCTCATGGGTGACGACCTCGACGTCGCCCTGGGTGCCGTTGAAGTTTGCGAATATGAACGGGAGCTCATAATCGAAAAGGCTCGTGCAGTAGCCGCCGCCGGCCTTGCCCTCGGTCGAGAGCACGTCGAGCAGCTCGCAGTCGAGCATGGTGCGGAAGAACTCGCTCGTCTCGGGCGAGAGCTCGTCATAGAACTTTCTGCCCTGCGCGAGGATGTCGTCCGCCGTCCCGCAGGGGCGGGGATTGCCGCTGCGGAATTCGAGCGCGTTGTCGGCAAAGCTCATGGGATAGCTCTTGCCGAGGCGCTTCGCCTGCTCCTTATATATACTGTCGGCGACGGGGACGAGATACTTGCGCACGGCGGCGCGGAACTTCTCGACGTCGTCCTTGGTGTAGCAGTTGCGGCCCATGCGGTAATACCCGAGCTGGGTATAGCCGTCGTAGCCGAGCTTTCGGCCCATCTTGTCGCGCAGATGCACGAGCTTGTCATACAGCTCGTCGAGCGCGGCCTGATTGTCCTTGTACCACTGGCCCTCGGCCTTCCATGCGGCGAGCCTGCGCGCGTCGTCCGGATCGGTCTTGAACGGGGTCATCTGGGAGATCGTATAGACGCCGCCTTCGAAGGGGATCTGCGCGGAGGCGAGCAGCTTTTCATATTCCTGAGTGAGGTCGTTTTCCTGCTGGAGCTCGGGGATTATCTCGGGCGAGAAGGTCTTGAGCTCGATCTCGGCGTTAATGAACATGAGATCGCCGTATTCCTTCTCGAAATCCGGGCGGAACTTCCCGGCGAGCATCGCCGCCGTCCACGCCTGCTCATACTCCTGCAGCTCGGGCATGGCGGAGTTCCAGAACTTCATCTCGGCGTCGTAAAACCCGTCGCGCGTGTCGATGCTGTGGCGTATGCTGGCTATGGTCGAGAGGGTCGCGACGTGCTTTTTGGCCTGCTCATGGTCGAGAAAGGCCTGCCTGGCGGCTTCGTAATCGCCCGCGGATGCAAGTCGGGAGGTCAGTTCCGTCATATGAGCCTTGAGGGCCTCGACGTCGGGTCTTTCATAGGGTATCTCCGAAAACTTCATTGCTGCGCCTCCCTTTGAGCCTTTTCGGCCCGAATAGTCTGTCGCTTTAAATCAAAAGAGCAGGTTTTATAAATAAACCTATTCTACGTTTTATCATAAATCGAGGGATATTACAATAGCATAAACCTAAAGATAAAGCAAGAAAAATGCATAATTTTTGTTAAAAAGTTTCTTATTCACTTTGTCGGGTCTTTTGCTCTTATACCTATTTAATCAAGTAATTCAATGAATAAAGCGAATAAGATGAAAAGGCCGGCGGGTC
The DNA here is from genome assembly GCA_016287555.1 of Oscillospiraceae bacterium. GTDB lineage: Bacteria > Bacillota > Clostridia > Oscillospirales > Oscillospiraceae > RGIG7949. Next base: position 5,437 of record JAEFAK010000092.1, on the reverse strand, counting down.
CGCGCGGGACCGCCGGCCTTCCGCAAGTCTTCAGAGTCAGACGCCGTAAACGTCCTTGACCTTGCTCTCGAGGTAATCGAGATAGTACTTCGGATCGAACGGGGCGCCGAACACGCGCTCAAGGAGCTTGTCGGGCGCGTAGAGGCAGCCGTGGCGCCAGATGTTCTCGCGGTTCCACGCGTTGATGGGGGCGAAGTCCCCCCTGCGGAGGCAGCCGTCGACGTCGACGCTCTCGCGCATCTTCGCGAGGAACTGAGCCCCGTAGGCGCTGCCGAGCGCGTAGGACGGGAAATAGCCTATCATGCCGCCGGACCAGTGGCTGTCCTGCAGGACGCCCTGCCTGTCGTCGGGCACGTCCACGCCGAGATATTCCTTATAAAGCCTGTTCCACTCGCCGGGCAGATCGTGAACGGCGAGCTCGCCCGCCATGACGCGCTTTTCTATCTCATAGCGGATCATGACGTGCAGGCAGTAGGTGACCTCGTCGGCCTCGGTCCTTATGAGGGACGGGCGCACGCGGTTGACGGCGCGGTAGAAGTCTTCCGCGGTGTATTTCGAAAGCTGCGGGAAGAGCTCGACGAGCTTTGGGAACGCCAGCTCGCAGAAGCCGCGGCTGCGGCCGAGTATGTTTTCATAGAACCTGCTCTGGCTCTCATGGACGCCCATGGAGACCCCGCCGTCGAGAACGGTGTAGGCCAGCTCGTCCGCGCTGCCGGTATCGTAGAGCGCGTGGCCGCCCTCATGGATGACGGAGAACATGGACATCGAGAAATCTTCCTCGTGGTAGTGCGTCGTGATGCGCTCGTCGAAGTGGGAGCCGAAGCTCGTCGTGAAGGGGTGCTCGGTCGTCGTGATGCCGACGTGGTCGAGGTCGAGGCCTATGGTCTTCATGAGCCATGTCGAGAGCTCCTCCTGCTTCGCCGTCGGGAAGCAGCCGTTTATGACGGATTCGTCGACGGGCTTGGCCGCGGAGGCCTTCTCGATGAGCGGAACGAGCCTTGCGCGCACGGCCGCGAAAAATCCGTCGCACTTTTCCATGGTGAGGCCGTCCTCATACTCGCCGAGCCAGTAGTCGTAGGGCTTCTTCTCGGGAGCTATGTAGCCGGCGAATCTGACGTTGGTATCGAATATCTGCCTGAGCAGAGGCTCGAAGAGCGGGAAATCGCTCTTTTCCTTGGCCTCGTGCCAGACGGCGTCGGCCTCGGCCAGCAGGCGCTGGTAGGCGACGAACTCCTCCATGGGTATCTTGCGCATGGCGCGGATGTCCTTGAGAAGCAGATAGACCTGCCTGCGCTCCGCTTCGCTGAGCTCGGAGCTGTTTTCATCGAGGAATTCGAGCGTCTCGATAAACTTTTCGTCGGTCGAGAGCCTGTAGCTCTCCTCGCTGAGGACGGCGAGGGTCTGGGCGCGGTTTTCTGCCGTGCCCTTCGGGGCGGCGGTCACGCCGTCATAGTAGATGAGCGCTGTCGCGTGAGCGTAAGCGCTCATGCGCGCCTGACGGGACTTGAGCTCGGCGCGGGCTTGATCAAGAGTCATGTATGGCACCTCCAAATGGGCAGATTATTATTTGACGGGGTCCTCCCCCGTGAAAAACTTTCGCCAGGGAAAAGCGTCCCTGAAATGCAGATGCTTTTCATAGAGTCTGGAAAACCTCGAAATGATGAAGCCGTTGACCAGCGTAATGACGACCGTCCCCCAGCTGACGCCGACGAACCTGCCGAAGCCGAAGGCGATGAAGCTGAGGATGACGCTCAAAACGAGGCTGGATGCGTCGTAGCCAATCTTGACCTTGTTGATGTCCGCGTGGAAATACGCGGAGACCTCCTTGACGACGAGCTCGTATACCTGCGGCGAGAGATAGGTATGGAACATCATCGAAACGCCCGCCGCCGTTATGAGCACGCCGAGGACGAACCATATCGCGCGAAGCCATATTTCGTCCGCCGGAAGAAACGAGAGCAGCGCGAGAAGCCCGTCGAGCACGAAGCCGTATATGACGGCCGTCACGAAGGACAGCAGATAGCTCAGCCGGAAGCGGCGCAGCGCTAGCGCGAGAAGGAGGACCAGCAGCGCCTGGAACGTATACTCGGCCATGCCGAAGGAGAAAAAGGGCCAGACCGGACTTATCCAGCGGTGCAGGATATACGCGGGCGCGACTATCATGGAAAAGCCGAGATCCGCTTTCCCGCAAAACGCCACTCCGAGCGCGACGAAGACGACGCCGAGCACGTAGGCTATCTCGCTGTAAAAAATCCGCTTCTTCCGCATCTTCCCGTCCCTCGTCCGGCTTTTTCTCAAGGCTAAATCAGATTATATATGATTTGGAGATTATTGCAAGAAAAACGCGCCGGGCGAAAGGTGCTCGGCGCTGGGATTCTATTTGCCGGACTTGCGGCGGGACTTTTTGCGCTTGATGAAATGCATGTCGCTCGGCTCGAAGACGACGTCCTTATATGCGTCGAGATCGAGCTTTATCTCCTTGTCCCAGTCGGAGCGTATCTCGCCCGTCTGCTTGACGATGATGTCGTAGAGCACGTCGTAGACTCTGCCGTCCTCCCCGGTCTCGGTGATGGTCGAGTACGGGAGCGTCTTATGATAGCTGACCTGACGGCCGTTATAGATGAATTCGTAGTTGCAGCGGATGCGGCAGCCCGCCAGGGATACGAACTCGAAGATGCTGTCGAGATCCTTCAAAATGGCGTCGTCCGACTCGTCATAGAGGTTTTCCGGCGTGGTCTTGGTATAGTCCATGCGGAACTGGACGGGAAGCCCGAGCCCGTCGCTGAAGCGGCGGACGAAATGCAGCAGCTTATCTGTATCATGGCCGCCGACGAGCACGCAGTTGATGCGGGCGGGCACCTCGAGGCGCGTGAAGATATGGTCGTTGCTCTCCTCGACGTAGGGGAAAAGATGACGGGAGACGTTGATGCAGGTTATCTTCGCCTTGTTGCGGTTGAGGAAGTCCACGACCTCGTCCTCGCCGTAGCTGTGGGTCAGGGGCAGGGTCGTATTGATGAAGACGCGGTGCGTCTCGGGGACGCAGTCGAGCATCTTCTGAAGGGACTCCAGATTGGCCAGCGGCTCGCCGCCCGTGAACACGAAGTCGCAGCGGGGCGTGAGGCTGTCCATCATGGCGATGCTCCGGCAGATGCTCTCCGCGCTGAAGCCCGTCATATCCTCATATTCCTGCTTATTGATGCAGAAGGGGCAGTTGTTGTTGCAGTTATAGGGAACGAAGACCGAAACAGTCGCGCCGCCCTCTCTTGTTTTGTATGGATTATGATACATCGTCGGTTCCTTTTTTCGTTTAGTCAAACCCGGAACGTGAACCGGCTCCCGGCGCGGAAATGGCTTTCCCGCTAAAAAGCCGATATCTTAAAAACAATATTACAACTTTTATCCGATGTCAATACCCCGATTTGCGCAAAAGCTCCGCGCCGCGGGCATTTTCCCCGCGGCGCGGTCTCTTGTTTTTATCTGCGGGGCTTTTTGGCGCAGGCGGAGCGGCAGGAGGCGCAGTCGCCCGTGCAGCCGCCGCTGCCGCAGGAGCAGCCGCCCTTTCTGATCGCCGCGCGCAGAGCCAGCGCGACGAGGACGAGGACTGCGGCAAGGACTATGACGCTTGCGGGATTCATGCAAAGATACCCCCTATCGTATTGACCAGCAGCGCGGCGACCCACGCGACGCCGCACTGCATCACGACTACGCCGACGGTCTTCAGCGTCGAGCCGAATTCGCGGCGTATCGTCGCAATGGCGGCGACGCACGGGGTATAGAGCAGCGTAAAGGCGAGGAAGGCCGCCGCCGTCAGCGGCGTAAAGAGCGTGCCGAGCGCGGCGGGAAGCTCCGCCGTCCCCGTCTCGAGCAGGACAGCCATCGTCGAGACGACGGCCTCCTTGGCGGTAAAGCCCGTCACGAGCGAGGTCACGACGCGCCAGTCGCCGAAGCCGAGCGGCCTGAATATCGGCGCGACGAAACGGCCTATGAGCGCGAGCAGGCTCGCCGAGGAATCCTCGACGACGTTCAGGCGCGCGTCGAACGTCATCAGGAACCAGATGACGACCGTCGCCACGAAAATGATCGTGAAGGCCCGGCGCAGGAAGTCCTTGACCTTGTCCCAGAGGAGCAGGCCCGTCGTCTTCAGGCTCGGGAAGCGGTAGTTCGGCAGCTCCATGACGAAGGGGACGGGCTCGCCGCGATAGGCCGTCTTCTTGAGGACCAGCGCGACGATTATGCCTATTATTATGCCCGTCAGATAGATGACTATCATGGCGAGCGCGGAGCGGCCGCCGAAAAACGCCGCGGCAAAGACCGCGTATATGGGTATCTTCGCCGAGCAGCTCATATAGGGCGTCAGCAGTATGGTCATCTTGCGGTCGCGGTCGGCGGAGACGGTCCTCGTCGCCATGACGGCGGGGACGGTGCAGCCGAAGCCGATGAGCATGGGGACGAAGCTCCTGCCGGAGAGGCCGATCTTGCGCAGCAGCTTATCCATGAAAAACGCGATGCGCGCCATATAGCCCGTATCCTCCAGAATGGAGAGGAACAGAAACAGCACGACGATGATGGGCAGGAAGCTCAGCACGCTCCCCACGCCGGCAAAGATGCCGTCTATTATCAGGCTGTGGACGACGGGGTTTATCCCGTAGGCCTCGAGCGCCCTGTCCACGACGCCGGCGAGCAGGTCTATCCCGGAGGCCAGCAGGTCCTGCAGCCACGCGCCGATGACGTTGAACGTGAGGAAGAAGATGAGCCCCATGATGACGATGAAGATGGGGATGGCGGTGTACTTTCCCGTCAGCACCTTGTCCATTTTGACGCTGCGCGCGTGCTCGCGGCTCTCGCGCGGCTTTTTGACGCACTCGGCCACGACGCCCTCGATGAACGTATAGCGCATATCCGCGAGGGCGGCGTTCCTGTCCAGCCCGGTCTCGTTTTCCATCTGCACGATGCAGTGCTCGAGAAGCTCGCGCTCGTTCTCGTCCAGACCGAGCTCGTCCTGCATGCCGGGATCGCCCTCGATGAGCTTGGCCGTGCAGAAGCGCGGCGAGACTCCGATGCCGGCGGCGTGATCCTCGATGAGGTGGATGACGGCGTGGATGCATCGGTGCACCTGCGAATCGGAGGTGCAGAAGTCCGTAACGGCGGGAAGGCGCCCGGCTTTAGCCGTCTCGACGGCGCGGCGCACGAGCTCGGAAACTCCGTCTCCCTTGACGGCGGCGATGGGCACGACGGGCACCCCGAGGGCGGCGCTCATCTTTTCGACGTCTATGGAGCCGCCGTTTCCGGCGACCTCGTCCATATAGTTGAGCGCGACGACCATCGGCACGCGCAGCTCCAGCAGCTGGAGCGTGAGATAGAGGTTGCGCTCGATGTTCGTCCCGTCGACGATGTTTATTATGCCGTCGGGCTTGTTGTTGATGATGAAATCGCGCGC
>JAEFAK010000091.1 GCA_016287555.1 Oscillospiraceae bacterium | reverse complement strand
TGGCACGTCGCCGCGGACTATGCGCAGCGCGAGGCCCTCGGCGATGGCCGTCTTGCCGACGCCCGGCTCGCCGATGAGGCAGGGGTTGTTCTTGGTCTTGCGCGAGAGGATGCGCACGACGCTGCGTATCTCCTCGTCGCGCCCGATGACGGGGTCGAGCTTGCCCTCGCGGGCGCGGGCGACGAGGTCAGTGCCGTACTTTTTGAGCGCGTCGTATGTGTCCTCGGGGTTATCCGACGTGACGCGCCCGCTGCCGCGCACCTCGCGCACGGCCTTGAGGAAAGCGTCCTCGGTCAGCCCTGCGCGCCTGAAGAGCTCGGAGACGGAGCGGGACGGGCGCCTGAGCATGCCGAGCATGAGATGCTCGACGGAGACGTACTCGTCGCTCATCTGTCCGGCTGCCTTCTCGGCCTCGGAAAGGGCCCTGTCCAGCTCGGACGACATGAAGACGCCCGAGGAATCCCCGCCGACCTTGGGCAGGGAGTTTACCGCGTTCGCGGCGGCCTCGCGCAGGCCGCGCGCGCCGCATTTATCCATGAGCTCGGGGATGAGGCCGTCCTCCATAAGGGCGGCGAGCAGGTGTTCCTGACGCAGTTCCTGATTGCCGTTGTCCTCGGCAAGGCGTTTGGCGTCCTGGAGCGCTTCAACGCTCTTTTGAGTGAATTTCTGCAGATCCATGATGACTGCCTCCTTTTTCAGATAGCTGTCGGTGCGAGACGGCGGTATTCGGCGTAGGCGTCCTTGACGCCGGCCGCATCGCCGTCGAAATAAGCCTTGATCGCACGGTCGAACGCGCGGATATATTCCGCTATCGCATCGCTTATGCCGTCTTCGTCGGCGTAACCGTCCGCGGGGCGCAGGACTTTTGTAAAGCGCCCGTCGCCGTATGAACAGCCGCCCGACGGCCCCTCAAGGGCAGACCAAAGCGCGAAAAAGCGCTCCAAAGCCGCTATGAGAGAGGGGTTGCGCGTCCGCAGCGAGGCGCGGACCTCGCCGATTGCGTCTTCGCTCCTGTAGAGCCGCACGGAGTAGTTTACGGCGGGACTGTATTTATATTCGAGCGCCGAGCGCAGCGTCAGCTGCGTGGCCGAGCGCGTCGGCAGTACGGCGAGTTCCGATGAGAGCATTCTCTCCATTCGCTCGATAAGCTCGCGGGCGCGCATTTCCGGGGTCCTGTATGAAACGTGCTCGGCGAGGATGGCGTTTATCATCGCCGAGCGGCTCAGACCGTTTCGCAGGGCGAGCGCATCCACGGCGGCGACGACGTTCTCCGACAGCATGAGGGAATACATGTTCTTTTTCATATTCTGCCCTCCTACGGGAAAATAATACCACGTTATATATAAATTGTAAAGCGAATTATATAAATTAAGATGCAAATTTTTTGTTAACGCAGTTGGGAAGGAGGGTGGAACGGAGCAGCGGAGAGGGGCGGAAGACCGATGCGGCGCGCGGCTTGACAATGTCTGCGCGGCAGGATAAGATGAACTGACGAACGGAGGGCGATAACATGAGTTCTGAAAAGAAGGTCGCCGTCGTAACGGGCGGCAGCAGCGGCATAGGTCTTGAAACTGCGAAAAAGCTCCTTAAGGACGGATACGTCGTTTATGAGCTCAGTCGCAGGGAGCCCGGTGCGGGCGGCGGCATAGTCCATGTCACTGCCGACGTTACAAGCGATGCCGACCTAGCCGCGGCGGCGGAAAGAATACTCTCCGCAGAGGGCCGGGTGGACGCGCTCGTCTGCTGCGCGGGTTTCGGCATATCAGGCGCGAGCGAGCTCACACCCTCGTCGGAATCAGCCCGCCAGCTCGACGTCAATGTGCTCGGCGCGGCGCGGACGGTCTGTGCGTTCCTGCCTGCCATGCGCGAGGCCGGGCGCGGCAATATCGTCTTTGTGAGCTCCGTAGCGGGAGTAATACCCATCCCGTTCCAGTCCTGGTACTCTGCTTCGAAGGCCGCGATAAACGCATACGCGCTCGCCCTGCGCGGCGAGGTAGCGCCCTTTGGCGTGAAGGTAAGCGCCGTAATGCCCGGCGACGCCTCGACGGGCTTTACCGATGCACGAAAGAAGATGCCGGTCAACGAGGCCTATGCCGCACGCGTCGAAAAGAGCGTCTCCGGCATGGAGCGCGACGAGCGCAACGGCATGAGCCCCGCCTCCGTCGCGGCGCTGGTCGCAAAGACGGCGGAACGCAAGAACCCCGCTCCGCTCTATACGGCGGGCTTTCTGTATAAAATATTCACGCTTCTTATAAGGCTGTTGCCGCGACGCTTTGCGAGCTATCTCGTCGGAAAGCTCTACGGCGGCTTATAATAACATGATTGAAGATCGCCTCGCGCGGGAGGTTGCCGCGGAGGCGATCTTCTTTAGATAAGACCATAGCATTATTCGCCGGGACGGCCGTCTCTGCGCTGCGGACGAGAGGCAAAATGTAACTTTTTTGTAGTTTGCAACGGTCCCGGGCAAATATATAATTAAGGTGTAAAACATTCGCGGGAAGGAGGCGGCGTTATGATATGCGGACAGTGCGGATATGAATATGCGGACGGGATCGGTATCTGCCCCGCGTGCGGTGCCGCTTCCGGCGTGCGCGTCTGCGCCGTCTGCGGGAGCACGATGCCCGCCGACGCCGCCTTCTGCCGCATCTGCGGATCCGACGGGAGAGTAGCTCCCGTGCGCGGGATAAGCTTCAAGGGCGCGCCGATATGCGACAACTGCGGCAAGCCCCTGCCCGAGGGCGCGGCAGTCTGCCCCGACTGCGGCGAGGCCGTCACAAAACCTCCCCACGCGGCGGGCATTGTCTGGACAGTGCGCAGATGGCTCCGAAGACACCCTATACGCTTCCGCATTTTCTGCGCTTTGGTCATCCTCGCCGCACTCGCGTTCACGGCGGTAGTCGTCGGCCTGTCGGTGCGCGGAGGCCGCGCCGCGACCAGCGCCATAGCGCTCGCGTTCGACAATTCCGTCGTCGGAGCATACGACGGAGAGAACGGCCGCTTTGTCTTTGCCGACCCGCGCGGCGGCTCCTTCAGCGTGGACTGCCCGGAGCTCCGCTCGTATATGTCCACGCCGGACCTCTCCTCGTGGCTGCTTGTATGCTCCTCCGGCGAGGGGAAGGCGACCCTTATCCGCGTTACGCGCGACGGTGCGGCAACAGTAACGACCAACGCATGGCCCGAGAATGTGGTTCTGGCCGATTCGGGCGGAGGCATCGCATATTTCTCCGACGTCGACGGTGCGCGCGGCGCGCTCCGTCTCTGGCGTCCGGGCCGTGAGAAGGCTGTCCGCATCGCCGAGGACGCCCTCTGCGATACCCCCGTCGTCATCTCGCCGGACGGCGCCTCGGTCGCCTGGGTCGGCGGCCGTGCCCCGAACGAGGGGTACTGCGCCTACGTCTCCGCCGACGGCGGCGAGCCGGAGCTTCTCGGCGAAAATCTGAAACCCTTCGCCCTCTCCGACAGGGGGGACCTCGTCTACTACATAAGCGACGGGCGCGTCTTCGTCCGCTCCTCCGCGGGCGACGTCGAACTCGCGGACAATATCGGCTACTCGTCCCTTTCCGAATACTATATGACCTCGGATATGCGGCAGGTCCTGTATAACCGCCGCGGCTCCGTTTGCATCAGCACGGGCGGCGAGGCCGGCCGCGTCGTGACGCAGGCGTGGCTGGGCGGCGTCGCACTGCCCGGCTCCGCTTCGCCGCACCTGCGGCAAAACGGCGTCAAGCTCTACGTCTGCCCGCTGAAAACGTTCCGCGGGGCCGTCCTCAAGCTCGACAGCTCTCTCTGGTACTACGGCGGCGAAGCCGGCATCCTCCGCGTTGCCGATTCCTTCGACCATGTCTTCGTCTCGTCCAACGGCCTCTCCGTCATATGGGAAAACGACGGCCTGCTCTACCGCATCTCCGACCTGCGCCGAAGCGACAAGTTCTCTCCCGCGCCGTATTACGACGCGGGCAGGGTGACGTCCATAACGGCCGACGGAAAGCGAGTCTGGCTCTGCAACGGGGCGAAGATACTTCTCGTGCGCAGAGGCAGCTCCGTCCTCACGGCCGCTCCGGACGCGGCGCTGCTGGCGGCCGTGCGCGGGAGGCTCTATTATACGCGCGACGACGGGCTCTGGTCAGTCAGATCGGGCTCGCGTCCCAGGCTCGCGGCGGACCGCGTCGTCTCCGCCCGCTCGGCGGCGGGAGGCCTGCTCGTCCGCCTCGCCGACGGCGTCATCTACATAACCCCCGAGGGCAAGACCATAGAGCTCTATAAGAATTCGGGAGATTGAAAAAAGCGCGCTCCGGCGCGCTTTTCATCAGCCCACTGCGAGGAGGATTTGCCATGAAGATCTTGCTGACGGGTTTCGACCCCTTCGGCGGCGAAGCGATAAACCCCGCGCTGGAGGCGGTCCGGGCGCTCTCCGACCGCCCGGCCGGCGCGGAGATATTAAAGCTCGCCGTCCCGACGGTCTTCGGCAGGTCGATGGAGACGGTATACGAGGCCATGAAGAGGGAACGGCCAGACGCGGTGCTCTGCGTCGGTCAGGCCGCAGGGCGCGCGGGGCTCACGGTCGAGCGCGTCGCCGTCAACCTCATAGACGCGGAGATCCCTGACAACGAGGGACGGCAGCCCCGCGACACGCCCGTATTCCCGGGCGGGCCGGCGGCGTACTTCGCGTCCCTGCCCGTCAGGGCCATGGTCGAAAGGATAAAGGCCGCCGGAGTCCCGGCCCGAATTTCGAATACGGCGGGGACCTTCGTCTGCAACCAGCTCATGTACGGCGTGTTATATTATATCGAGAGGGAGTTTCCCAGCATGAGGGGCGGCTTCATCCACGTCCCGTATCTGCACGAGCAGGTCTTGAACAGGCCGGATACGCCCTCGCTCTCCGGGGAGGACATGGCAAAGGGCCTCGAGGCCGCCGTCGCGGCGATAGTCGAGAGCGCTGGAGAATAACGCCGCGCCCTGCACGCCTCCGGGGGAGGCTTCGAAAGGTAAAAACAGACCCGCGCGGATTATTCTCCGCGCGGGTCTTTTGATTTGTTCGGTTTGATCTATTCGGATCAGTCTCTGCCCTGTTCGGCGTCGTAGAATTCGCGGGAGTAATAAAACAGCTCCTCGACGGCGTCCCACATGAGCTCGTTGTCGCGTATGGTCACGGAGGTGTACCAGCCGCCGCCCTTGGCATAGGTGTCGACGGCCTCGTGGATGGCCTCGTTTATGGCATCCTTCTCGCGCACGGCGGGGAGGATCATCGTATTGAAGCCGAGCCTGTCGCCGTATTCGCGCTTGAGCGCGGGGATGTCGTTGGCGCGGGCCTGAAGCTGCATGAAGTCGGCGCCGGTCTCGCACATATAGGGCGCGAAGCGCTTGATGTTGCCGCAGCAGTGGTGCTCGATGACGATGCCCTTGCTCTTGATGTGCCCGAATATCTTCTTCGTCGGCTCGAAGACGAGGTCCTCCATCATCTGCGGGGAGAAGAAGGTGTCGCGCTCGGTGCCCCAGTCGTCGTGGTAGGTGATGAAGTCGATGTGCAGATGCTCCAGCAGCGCGTCGACGAAGCGGCACTCGAAGTCCGCGAAGGCGTCGAGATAGTCGCGCACGGCCTCCGGCTCGAGCGCCATGGCGCACATGGCCTCCGTATAGCCGCCCAGCAAGGAAACGAGGCGCTCCGTGCAGCCGAGGCCTATGTTGACGTGGGTTATCTTCTTCGGGTCGTACTTGGCCTTCTTCCAGGCCTCGGTCCTGCCCGCGATGTCGAACTCCTCGAGCTTGGGGAACTTGACGCCCGTCTCCCAGTTGGTGATGTCGTCGAGATACTGTGTGCCGGGCTTGAGCATCGGGCCGCCCGCCTCGGGGACGTACGTCCATTCGACGTCGAAGAAGTCGCGGAAATCGTGCCTCTGCTTGCTGGTGAAGTCGGCCTCGCCCGCGCCCGTCAGGACGGAGACCATGACGTTGGTCATGTCGGTCGTCGAGTTGGGGACCCAGAGCGGGTTATCGCGCGCGGCGGCGCGGCGGAAGTTCTCCTTGGGGGAGATGGGGTAGTCGAGCCTCGGGACTATGAGCGGGACGGGATTGAATACGTTTGAAAACCTGTCGACCTCGGTCGCGTTCGGGTCGTAAGGCGGTCTGGTATATTTCATTTTCCTTCCTCCATTTTCCTTCCTGCGGAGTGCTTTTTTTCCATTTTAGCACAGCCAAAAGGCCGATGCAAGAGCGCGGGAAAGCAAATAGCTTCCCTTTTCGGCGCGGCGGCAGTATAATAGAAAAAACGAAGCGAGAGGAGCTTTGCCATGCCCGTACTTGACGGAAACGTGCCCTATGAGGCGATGCTCTCCGCGGCGGCCGGGAGGCTCGCGGGGAAGGATACAGAGGCGGCCGCGCGGCGCGCGGGGATGACCGTGAACGCGGACGGGTCGCTGGATTTTACGAGCTTCGGCCGCGCCTGCCGGCTCTTCCCGCCGGACTTCCGCGCCGAGGGCGAGCTCTCCGTCTGGCAGCATATCGCTGTCCTGCAGTACCTCGAGGAGGAGGCGCCGACGCCGCCGACGGGGGAGTGGATCGCCGTGGGCGACCTCGAAAGGGGCGCCGTCAGCCGCGGCGAGAGCTTCGACCGCCGCGTCTCCGGCTTCGTCTCGGCGAAGCTCGGCAGATTCCCGGAGGAGACGGTGCGCCGCGCCTGCTTAGACCTCGGCGGCGAGTTCATAAAGTATAAAAACGCCGACCTGAGCGCCGTATTCCGCTTCCTGCCGAATTACCCCTATCTTTTCAACCTCTGGCTCGCGGACGAGGAGTTCCCCGCCTCGGGCAAGATACTCGTCGACGCGGGCTCCGGCCCCTCCCTCTGCCTCGAGGCGGCGGGGACCATGGCCGAACTCCTCGCCGACCGCCTCTGCAAGGCCTGCGAGAGGCTGAAATAGGATAAGACAAAAAAACAGACCGAAGGCGATCGTGAACAGCACCCCATTTGTTAGACAGTATGGTATACTGGAAACAAGTGGGGTGTTGTTTTATGCCAAAAGGGATACCGAACAAGAGATACACAGGCGAATTCAAGCAAAAAGT
>JAEFAK010000090.1 GCA_016287555.1 Oscillospiraceae bacterium | reverse complement strand
TCGGTAGAGCAGGTGATTTGTAATCAGCAGGTCGGGGGTTCAAGTCCGTCCACCAGCTCCAAAATTTCATATGGGGGAATTCCCGAGTGGCCAAAGGGGGCAGACTGTAAATCTGTTGTCAGTGACTTCGGTGGTTCGAATCCACCTTCCCCCACCAAGCAAGAAGCCCTGTCCGACCGGACAGGGCTTCTTGCTTGGTATGGGTATTCGGAAGGTGGATTCGAACTCGCGGTAGTGAATGACGCGCCGGAGGCGCGTCAGAGCCGCGAGACGGCCCGCCCGCAGGCGGGCGAATCCACCAAAACCATCTGCAGCACCCGTCCTTCCGGACGGGTCTTGTGCTTGGTATGGGTATTCGGAAGGCGGATCCGAACGAGCGGCAGTGAATGGCGCGTGGGGGACTGCAGTCAGCAGGAAAGTATTGTCGCTATTTGAAATTACCTTGTATTCTGCTGTAAGATATTGTATAATAATTGCCGTGTTTTTTGCGATTGACAGTCAGACTTTTATCCTTTGAAAGACAAATTACAGGAAGGTATTGCTATGAGAATTCAATTAAAGAAGATGCTCTCGATACTCTTGGCGCTCATCTTCTGCTTCGCCCTCGTCTCCGCGACCGCGCTTGCCGACGAGCCCGAAGAGGAGACGCACGAGTATGCTGTCGAGACCGTTGATGAGCTTTATGCTGCCGTTGCGGAGATTAACGCCAATAACTATACGGCGACTGTCACCCTCACAAACGACGTTACGCTCCTGAACAGCGGGAGCTTTGCCATTACTTTTTCCGCCGGTAATACGACTATCGTCGGCGGCGGTCATACTATCTTTATGGCTCCCTACAGAGGCATTTACGTTACCAACAGCGCGGTGGTGAATCTCTGCCTGCCCGACGGTACCGATTCTCTGATCCTCTCCAACGGCGATATCACCAACAATCTCACGAACCCGATCGTATACATGGACAAGAATGCCGAGATGAACATGTACGATGGCGCGGTCGTCTGCAAGTCCAAGTCCGAAGGTACTCCCGGCGGATTCCAGTTGTCCGGGAACTCTGTTCTGAACATGTACGGCGGAGTCATCCGCGACCTGTTCAGCGGACCGATCGCGGGCGGCGTGATGCTCTCCAATTTCGCCGCATTCAACATGTACGGCGGCGTGATCGAAAACTGCATAAACAGAGCTGCAGGTAATGTATACTGGTGGCGATACGATTTTGCGGGAGGCGGCGGCGCCGTCGTCATCTCAGACAGCGGAAAGATGACCATGAATGACGGCGTTATCCGCAACTGCCGCAGTGAACAGACGAGCGGCGGCGCCGTCTTCATAATGAATCCTGCTGCGATCGGCGGGTCGGCCGATACCGCAAAACCAAGCTTCATCATGAACGGCGGGACGATAACCGGCTGCTCCGCGGCGCAGATCGCGGGAGCCGTTGGAGCGTTCTATTACGGTGAAGCAGAGATATACATCGGCGCCAAAGCCGTTATCACCGGGAACAGGGCAGGATATTTCGGCGGCGGTGTTGCAATTTACGATAGCCCTTACGAGGGTACCGGCGGCGTCCTCACCATAGCCGACGGCGCAAGTATCTACAATAATGTTTCCGATACCGCCGGAGACGACGTCATGCTCTGGCGGGGCACGCTGCATCTCGGCTCCGTCGGTACGGGGCTTATCCTCGAAGCCGACGGAAGAACGATAGACGGCTGGTACGACGACGGCAACAACGATGCCGAGGATGGTAATCCCATCCGGTACTCTGCCGATAACATGATTCCCATCGGGACCGGAGATTATACGAGCGCCATCGTTATGAAGGCCGCCCACGGGGCCGCGGAGCCGGTGACGGTCACGAAGACCTTCGACGGCATCAAAAATAACATGATCCCCTCCGGCGTCAGACTGGAGATCGTTTCGTGCGACACGTCGGAGACGGTCGCGGAGCTGACCCTGACGGATGCCGGAGCCGAGGTCTCCGAAGACGGGATGACCTATACGTGGACCGTCGAGCTCCCCGCAGGCACCTATACCGTCGTCGAGGACAGAGACTCGGCGCAGATACAGGATCACACACTGACCGTTACCGGCGACGACGGCGTAGAGAAGGAAGTCGGCGGGGGAGAAGCGGCAGTCTTCGGGATAGTCAACTCCTACAGCTACGTGTCTCCGTATATCCCGCCGGAGCCGACGCCCACCCCCACGCCGACCCCGACTCCCACCCCCGAGTCCTCGCACATCCCGCCCGACCTCGAGGGAGGAGACCACTTCGCCTATATCATGGGCTGGCCGGACGGGCTCGTGCATCCCGAGGCGAACATCACCAGAGCCGAGGTCGCGACGATCTTCTTCCGCCTTTTGAAGGACGAGGTCAGGGAAGCCAACCTCTCCGAGACGAACGACTTCAGCGACGTCAGCGAGGGAATGTGGTTCAACCGCGCCGTGTCCACTCTGGCGAACATGGGCATCGTCTACGGCACTAACGACGGCATGTTCAAGCCTTCGGAGAATATCACGAGGGCGGAGTTCGCCGCCATTACGGCGAGATTTGACCGCACTGCCAGAACTCCGAATACCGATTTCAGCGACATAGAGGACCACTGGGCGTATCTTGAGATATCCAAGGCCGCAGAAAACGGCTGGGTAAACGGCTATCCCGACGGCACGTTCAGGCCCGACACCTACATCTCGAGAGCGGAGGCCATGGCGCTCATCAACCGCGTGCTGGAGCGCACGCCTTCCTCGCCGGAGGACCTGCTCGACGGCATGATCACCTGGGCCGACAACATGGATACGACCGCATGGTACTATCTCGACGTCCAGGAGGCCACGAACAGCCACGACTACGAGCGCCCCGCGGGCTCCTCGGAGAAGTGGACAAAGCTGACCGAGCTGCGCGACTGGACGATCCTTGAACAGTAAGGCGCCGCTGAACAATAACTACATACATAATAACAACAAAAGCCCGTCTGCGCGACGGGCTTTTGTTTTGTGGGCCTATCAGGCTTTTCCGTTGCCGGAGGACATGATAAAAAACGTTCAGAAAGAGAAAAAGGGGGGGCTGACGCCGTCCGCTGAAAAAGCCTAATACCGCGAGCCTGTCCGTGAGGACGGGCTTTTTTCTTTTGCGCCCGGATCTGAGCCGCCGGAACGGGAAAAGACCCTCAATGACGGCCGGAACGGACGCTTGCTGTAAAATATGACAGCAAAATATACTCCGATTTGGAAAGCATGACAATCACTGTAAAATATAACAGAAAAATGCGTTATATTTGGAATTATTCCGTATGGACTTTTGCAAATTCGACATGTTAACATTATCTTAACAAATGAAAAAGAGCGAGTACTGCAAATTTGCACAAAACTCTGCTTCTGATTAAGCTCAAATAAAGGAGCAGCGAAATGACACCGAAACTTGTTAAGGCATTTGAAGTCAGGGCGCAGGTCGATACGCCGACCTTCATCGGCAGAGGAGAGAATACCGGCCGCCGTCAGCTCATATACGTTCCCAGCGGCGTGACCGTCGGATATGCGCTCCCGTTTGACGGCGAGCTGCTGCCCGACGGAGTGGACAGCCAGATCGTCCTGCCCAACGGCAGAGCCGAGCTCTCCGCCCGCTACGGCGTAAGGCTCAAGGACGGACGCAGCTTCTATATCCAGAACGACGGCATCCGCACCGTTCCTCCCGAGTATGTCGAGACCGTCCTCTCCGGCGGCATTGCCCCTGCCGAGGTCTACTACTGCGTGACAAAGCCCAGCTTTGAGATATACGACGACAGCCTCAGCATCCTGAAAGACCGCCAGTTCATAACTGTCGCGACCCGCAATCCCGACTCCATCGTCCTTGAATACTACATGGTCGAGCTGGAGAAAGAGCGCGAAGCGAAAGGTTTTTCAAAGAAAGGAGCGCAACTAAGCAATGGATCTTACGCTGCTTGGCATCATAGGAATTCTCGTCATGATCGGCCTGACGTTCCTTGGTATGAACATGGGCATGAGCATGTTCCTTGTCGGCCTCGTCGGCTACTGGGTCGCGACCGGGAGCTGGAAGCAGGCGATATTCCTCTTCCGCACGGTCCCGTTCTCCAACGCCTCGAGCTATACGATGGTCGTTATCCCGCTATTCGTTTTAATGGGGGCCTTCGCCCTGATGTCAGGAATGGGCAAGGGCCTGTATGACTGCTGCGAGCGCTGGCTCGGGCGTCTTCCCGGCGGCCTCAGCTTTGCGACTCTCGTCGCCTGCGGCGGCTTCGGCGCCATCTGCGGCGCGACGAACGCGACCGTCCTGACCATGGGCAGACTTGCTTACCCCGAAATGAAGCGCTTTAATTACGACGGAGGCCTGAGCCTCGCGACGGCGGCGGCCGGCGGCACGCTGAGCTGGCTTATCCCGCCGAGCACGGGCTTTATCCTCTACGGCGTCATAGCGACGTGCTCCGTCGGACGGCTGTTTGCCGCCGGAATCATCCCCGGCGTCATACTCCTCGTGGCTTACATAGTCGCCTGCACGGTGCTCTGCATCATCAACCCGAAGCTCGGTCCCAAGGGCCAGAACTATACCTTAAAGGAAAAGCTCAAGAGCCTCATCGGCCTTATCCCCATCGTGGTGCTCTTCGCGGCCGTCATCGGCGGCATGTTCAGCGGCATCTTCTCCGCGACCGAGGCCGCCGCCGTCGGATGCCTGCTTGCCTTCCTCTATACGGTCTGCACCGGCAAGTTCACCTGGAAGGGCTTTACGAGGGCGCTCGGCGATTCCGTCAAGAGCATATGCATGGTCTTCCTTATCATGCTCGGCGCGTACGTCTTCGGATACTTCCTGACCGCGACGCACCTCCCGCAGGACCTCGCCAATCTCGCGGCGAACATGAACGTGAACAGATACGTCATCATGCTGATCATCGTGGTCATCTACTTCCTGCTCGGCATGGTCATGGACTCCATGGCGACGGTGCTGCTCACAGTTCCCATATTCCTGCCTGTCGCGACGAGCCTCGGCTTCGATCCGATCTGGTTCGGCGTCGTCATCGTCCTCATCATGTGCGCCGGCTCCATCACGCCGCCCATATGCTTCGGCGTCTTCGTTTCATCGACGATATCGTCGGAGGTGGCCCTCAAAGACGTCTTCAAGCGGGTCGTGCCGTACTGTATCGCGATATTCGCGGTCACGGTGCTGATAATCCTCTTCCCGTCGCTCTCCACGTGGCTGCCCAACCTCATATACGGCCCCGTCCTGTAGCGCTCCGGCACGCGCTCGCTCATCAATGATGTTAAACCCGCAAGGGTCTAACATATCAAATCATTAAAAGGAGAATAACCATGAAAAAGACCAGGATCATCGCGGTCCTTGCGCTGGTGCTTATCGTCGCCATGCTCTTCGCGGGCTGCAGCAACGGCGCTCCCCAGAACTCCGCCGCTCCCGCTCAGGACAACGGCAAGGTCTACACCTTCAAGATCGACTATCCCAACCCGGAGAACTCCGGCGCTTACATCGCTCTGACCGAGTGGAGCCAGATGCTCAAGGAGCAGTCCAACGGCCGCCTCGATATGCAGATCTGCGCCAACGGCCAGCTCGGCAGCATCAAGGACTGCGTTTCCAACTGCGTCGGCGGCCTGACCGACGGCTTCTGGTCCGCCATGACGATCTATGCCGGCCTGTACCGTCCCGCCGAGGCCCTCACCCTCCCGATGATGGGCGTCCACAACGCTGACGTCGCCTCCGCGACTCTTACCGCCATGCTCGAGCAGACCGACTACTACACCGAGTCTCTCAGCAACCTCTACGTCGTTACCCTCCACTCCGCCACCACGATGCCCATCGGCTTCAAGGACAGCACCCCCGTCACCAAGATGGCCGACCTCAAGGGTCTGAACATGCGCGTTACCGGCGGCTTCAACTCCAACTGGGTCACCGCCATCGGCGCCAACCCCGTCAACGCCGGCTCCAACGAGGGCTATGAGTACCTCGAGAAGGGCATCATCAACTCCTACCTCTACGACTGGGACAAGATCCAGTCCGGCGCCCTGCTCGAGCAGACCGGCTACATCGTGGACGCGCACTGCTGCGCCAGCGAGCTGCTCTTCTGCCTGAACAAGGAGAAGTACAATGAGCTTCCCGACGATCTCAAGGCCCTCATCGACGGCAGCCAGCAGTGGTTCCGCGACCGCATCGGCCAGATCTACGCCGAGCAGCGCGACGAGATGGTCGCCAAGGCTGAGGCCGCCGGCATCACCGTCGAGCCCATCAGCGATTCCTTCAACGCCGAGCTGACCGCCGCCGCCGAGGACGTCTGGGCCGCCTGGATCGAGGAGATGAACGCCGCCGGCTACGACGGCCAGGGCATCTTCGACAAGACCCGCGAGTTCATCGAGTACTACAACGGCGTGTACGACTACTACAACTGATCCCGGACAGCGCGTAACGGAGACTGATTTCGCAAAGGAAGTGTATTTCCGTGAGGACACTCGAAAAGGTTGAAAAGATCGTCGGCTACATCGGGCTGGCGGGCTGCGTGGTCGCGGCGCTGGCGCTGGTGTTCAACTTCGGCGTCATCATCGTGGACGTGTTCCGGCGCTTCGTGCTGCACAACGCCCTGCGCGGCAGCAGCGAATACGTCGGGCTGGGGGAGACCATCCTGATCTTCTTCGGCATGGCCTACACGCAGCACAAGAAGGGCATGGTGGAGATCACCTTCTTCATGCGCAAGCTGCCCAAAAACGGCCCGATGATCTGCTGGACGGTCGTGAACTGGATCAGCGCCGTCGTCGGCGTGCTGCTGGCCTACGCCTCCTTCGTCCACGCGGACTTCCAGAAGATGATGAAGGCGGCCACGGACACGCTGTACATCCCGTATTACCCCTTCTACTTCCTGATGGGCGTGGGCCTGTCGCTGTTCGCCGTCGAGCTGATCTACGGCGCGGTGAAGAACACCGTGGGCCTGTTCAACCCGGAGGTGCGCGAGCGCGTCATTTCCGAGTGGCCCATGTGAGAGACGGCCGCCGGTCGTCGGTTATCCGTTGCCGGTTGACAGTCGGGGCGCGGCTTTGCCGCGCCCCTTTTCTTTTGTGGACATGCCGCGCTTGCCTGTGGTACAATCAAACGGGAGGAGGGAAAGCCCGTGCTTGTCACGCTGAATA
>JAEFAK010000089.1 GCA_016287555.1 Oscillospiraceae bacterium | reverse complement strand
TTCGGGGAAAAGGAGCTCTTCTGGTCCTCCTGGGCCTCCTCCTGATATCGCGTCCTCGCAGACCGCTACGGCAGATAAAACGGCAGAGCGATGCCGGGAGCAGATCTGTATCTGCTCCCGGCATTTGTCTTCTCATTATATCTTCCCGAAGCCGCCCTCCGCGAGCGCGTTTCTCTCCGGATCGTGGAAGCTGCCGACGAGGTCGGCAATGCGGTCATAGAGCTCCGAGCGGCGGCCGCGATGCCATACGGCGACCATCTCTATCGCCGGCACGTCGGATATGGGGACCATTTTGACGTTCGAGGTCGTCGGGATGGAGATATCCGAATCCGACCAGCCGACGCCGACGTCGTTTGCGACGTACATGATGAGGCTCTCCATGCGGCGGGTGCGGCGCGCGACGCGCGGGGAGAAGCCCGCGTCCGAGCAGGCCGAGCGGAAATTGCGGTTATATCCCGGGGCCTCGCTCTGCTCCATGATGATGAAATCCGTATCGCGCAGCTCCTTCATGGAGACCGACTTCCGCTGCGAGAGCGGGTTTTCCGAGCAGACGAGGATCGCCGGCTGCATCGAATAGAGCGTCTTCGTCGTGACGCCGGGGTCGACCTGCGTCAGATCGTAGGACTTGGTCACGGCGAAATCGAAGACCGAGCTCTCGAAGCCGGCGCGGAGCTGGCGGAAATCGGAATACTCCAGCTCGAAGTCCGATTCCGGGAACGTCCTGACGAGCTCCCTGTATATCTGCGAGAGCACGAGGTTGAAGGAGCTGCTCTTGATGACGCCGATGCGGATGAGGTCCGTCTCGTCGCGGTCGAGTATCTTCGCCTTGGCGCAGGTCTCGTTGATGAGCTCGGGGACGTTGCGCAGCCGGTCATAGAGATACTGGCCCGCCTTGGTCGGGATGACGCTCTTGTTCGTGCGGCGGAAAAGCTTTATGTTCAGCTCGCTCTCGAGCAGGCCGATCTGCTTGGACAGGTTCGACTGGGAGGTATAGAGCTGGCGCGCGGCCTCGGAAAAGCTGCCGCAGCGCGCGACCTCGATGAAATAGTGAAGCTTGGTAAGGTTCATTTCGGACTCCTCAATATATCCGCACGAGCGCGCGCAGGCGGCCCTTGCGGGTCTCTCTTTCAATGCCGTCGTATATGAATCTGCCCTGCCCGCGGACGCTCACGACGTCGCCCTCCGCCGGCGCGCGGGAGGCTTCGAGGGTCTCCCTGCCGTTCAGGAATACCCTGCCCTCCTCGCACAGAGCCTTGCTCTCGGCGCGGGAGAGCTTGTATACCGCGCTGACGAGCGCGTCGAGCCGCTCGGAGGAGACGACCACGCCGCTCTGCTCGGGCGGCGTATTCGCGCTCTCGGGCGGGTCGCACCGCGAGACGGAAACGCTCTCGCGCCCGACGCGGGAAAGCTCGGAGACGATGAAATCGGCTATCTGCTCCAGGCAGAAGAGCCAGCAGCGGTCCTCCCCGACGACGATGTCCCCGAGGACCTCGCGCTTTATGCCGAGCGCCATGAGGGAGCCGAGGCAGTCCCTGTGGGTCAGGGGCGAAGCGAAGCGCCCGGGCTTTATCTCGAGGCAGCAGATCGGCGCCTCGCCGCCGGCTCCGCCGTCGAACACGGCGACGCGCCGCTCGGCATTGAGGCAGCCTCCCTCGAAGAAGACGGGAACGGGCAGGCGCATGCTCATCAGCTCGCCCTGCGCGTCGAGCGGGAGGAACTCGGAAAAGACGCGGATCCCTCTCGCGTAGGCCCGCTCGGCCAGCTCGCCGAAGCGTTTTTTCTCTTCCGTCAAGTTTTCCTCCTCCGTTCGTTATGCGCTTACGTAAATTTTATCTGTTGAAATCCTCGCCGTCAAGGGATATTCTTAACTAAAGATGAAACGGATACAGGGTGTTCTTATGCGAAAACTGTCAAGCCTGCTCGCGGCGGCCCTGCTCGCGGCTTTGCTGCTGAGCGGATGCGCGGCGACAACAAGATACAGCGCGACCGACCTCTCCGTCTTCGACACGGTCACGAGCATAACCGGCTTCGAGCGCACGAAAGCGAGGTTCGAAGCCGTCTCCGCGCGCATCACGGGCGAGCTCGGGGAGTATCACCGCCTTTTCGATATATACCATGAATACGAGGGGATAAACAATCTGCGGACGGTCAATCTCGCCGCCGGCGGCGAGCCCATCGAGGTCGACGGGCGCATAATAGAGCTGCTCGAATTCGGCAGGCAGGCCTATGAGCTGACGGGAGGCCGCGTCAATATAGCCATGGGCAGCGTCCTCGCTCTCTGGCACGAGGCGCGCGAGGGAACGCACGTTCCCCCCTCCCAGGAGGCGCTCGCCGAGGCTGCGAAGCATACGAACATAGACGATATCATCATCGATGGCAGCACCGTCCGCCTCGCGGACCCGGAGATGAGCCTCGACGTCGGCGCGATAGCCAAGGGCTTCGCGGTCGAGGCCGTATGCTCCAGGCTGGAAGCCGAAGGCGTGACGGGGTATCTCGTCAACTGCGGAGGCAACGTCCGCGCCTCGGGCGCGCGGGGCGACGGCTCGCCCTGGCGCGTCGCCGTGTCCGACCCGACGGAGACGGACAGAGAAATGATCCTCGCCCTGAACGGCCTCTCCGCCGTCACGAGCGGCGTAGATCAGCGCTGGTTTGAATACGAGGGCGTCCGCTACCACCACATCATCGATCCGGAGACGCTTTTCCCGCGCGAGGGCTGCGTCTCCGTGACGGTCGTGACGCGCGATTCCGCTCTCGCGGACGCGCTCAGCACGGGGCTTTTCAATATGACGCCGGAGGAGGGGCTCGCGCTCGTCGAGACCCTTGATGGGACTGAGGCGCTCTGGCGTCTGCCCGACGGGAGCGCGGTCGCCTCCCCGGGCTTCGGAGGGCTGCTCGGATGAAGAAAAAGCGTCTTCTTGCGGATATACTGCTCATCGCGGGCGTGCTCATCGCCGCCGCGGTCGTCTGGCTGCTCCTTCCCCGCGGGGGCGGCGGCGCGGCGGCCGTCGTGACCGTCAACGGGGAGCATTACGCCTCCCTGCCGCTGAGCGAGGACGCGGAGCTGCTCATAAGGAGCGACGACGGCGGGGAGAACCTGCTCGTCATCTCCGGCGGGAAGGCCCGCGTCACGGAATCCAACTGTCCAACCGGCGTCTGCGTCGAAACCGGCGCCGTATCCTCGGAGGGGCAGCTCATCGTCTGCCTCCCGCATAAGGTCGTGATCGAGATTGTCGGTTAGCCGCTCTGTCGCCGTGCTCGGCGTGATGGCCGCGCTGGCGCTCGTCTTCGGGTATATCGAATCGCTCATCCCCACCGGGATTCCGGGAGTCAAGCTGGGGCTGGGCAACCTCGTCGTGCTCACGGCCATGTACGCCGTCTCCGTCCGCGGCGCGGCGGCGGTCAGCGCCGTCAAGATATTCCTCGGAGGGCTGCTCTTCGGCAGCTTCGCCGGGCTTTTATACTCCCTCGCGGGCGGCGCCGTGAGTTTTCTCGTCATGCTGGCGCTGAAAAAGAGCGGCCGCTTCGGGCTCGTCGGCGTGAGCGCGGCGGGCGGCGTCGTGCACAACATAGCCCAGCTCGCGGTCGCCTGCGCGGTGCTCGGCGGGATAAAGCTCGCCTACATGCTGCCGCTGCTGCTGATCTCCGGCCTCGTAACGGGGATAGTCGTCGGCTTCGCCGCCGTCCCCTGCATCTCGCTGGCGCAAAGGGCCGGAAAGGGCAAAAAATGAGGCTGGAGCTCGTCATAGGTCCCGCTGAGGCGGGCAGAACGATAAAGGATATCCTGCGTGGGCCGATGCGCGTCTCCGCCGCGCTGATGCGCCGCGCCAAGACCGAGGGCCGCATCGCCCTGAACGGCGAGGAGCGCTTCGTCACGGCGGCCGTCGCCGAGGGCGACAGGCTCGTCTTCGAGGTCCCGGAGGAGCCCTGCGCGGTCGCGCCGGAAAAGGGCGAGGTCGAGCTCCTTTGGTCCGACGACGGCTTTTTCGCGCTCAATAAGCCCGCCGGGACGTTCACGCACCCGACCGGGCGCGTCAACTCCGGGACTCTGCTGAACTTCGCGCTGCGTCTCGATCCGACCGCGCGGGCGGTCAACCGCCTCGACCGCGACACCTCCGGCGTCGTGCTCTTCGCTCGCGGCGCGTGGGCGGCGGCGCTGGGAGCGAAGCTGAGCTTTGAAAAGGAATACCGCGCGCTCGTCTTCGGCGCGCCTCAGGAGGGCGAGATAGCCCTCCCCATCGCGCGGGAGGCCCCGCACGCCCTGCGCCGCGTCGTCAGCCCCGACGGCGCTCCGAGCCTGACCCGTCTCTCCCTCCTCGAAACGGACGGGCGGGCCTCCCTCGTCTCTCTGCGGCCCGTCACGGGGCGCACGCATCAGCTCCGCGTCCACTGTCTCGCGGTCGGCTCCCCCATCCTCGGCGACGGGCTTTACAAGACGGAGGCCTCCGCCGCGCTCTCGCGGGAGCTCGGCGTCACGACGCAGGCGCTCCACGCGCGCAGCCTCGCCTTCACGCACCCCGTCACGGGAGAGCGCGTCGTGATCGAAGCCGAGCCTGAGCGCGATTTTTTGAAAAAGTACAAATTATAGCTTGACACGCTCCGCATTAGATTGTATAATCACAAGGCTTTTAGGTCGCACCTGTAGCTCAGTAGGCAGAGCGCATCCTTGGTAAGGATGAGGTCTCCAGTTCGAATCTGGATAGGTGCTCCAAACAAAAAGGACGCCATTTGGCGTCCTTTTTTGTTTGGAGCACAGGCTGCTGCGCAGCCTCCGCCTTCGGCGGCTTTATTGCACGTGAGGGACACCCTTCCTGGGTTTCCCTCACGAACTCTTCCTTCCCGTCGTTTTGGCCCTTCTCTCAAAACGCGACCCGCTCCGCCGGGCTCGCGTTTTGGTTTCAGGACGAGAGCAAACGAGACGCCCTTTGGGGCGTCTTTTTTATTTGGAGCGCAGAATGCAAAGCCTCCTTCCGCATATCCCGTCTCACCGGAGGCGGGATTTTTGTCGCTTTTTTCGGGCGCGCGTGGTATACTTATTCAGATATGACTTTTCGGAAGGCGAGATTGCTATGGAGATAACCGCCAACACGATATACAGAGCCCTGCGCGACGTCGCGGCCGTCAGGCCCGACGCGCCCGCCATCAGCGACGGGACCGGGACGCACACCTTCGCCCAGCTCATGCAGGCCATCGACGCCTGCTCCGTCGAGCTGCGCGGACTCGGCGTGCGCCGCGGCGACCACGTCGCGCTATGGAGCGCCAACTGCGCCAACTGGTACGTCGCCTGGTGCGCGATAATGCACGTCGGCGCTATAGCCGTCCTGCTCAACTACAACCTCCCGACGGAGGACCTCGCGGAGCTGATGAAGCGCACGGACGTGAGCTTCCTCGTCTGGGGCGACACAAAGCCCGTCGACCGGCGCGGTCCGGAGGCCGCGGCGGAGCTCGCCTCCCTCGCGGGAGTCGCGCCGGAGCGCACCTTCGACCTGCGCGGCAGGGACTACAGGATCGCGCCGCCCGCCGCCGCGCCGGAGGACGACGAGGAGCTGCCCGACCGCCTCTCCTTCATCATCTTCACGAGCGGTACGACGGCGCTGCCCAAGCCCGTCATGATCTCGCAGTACTGCTACCTGTGCGATGCGCGCGGCTTCAAAACGGCCTCCGAGCTCGACGTCGCGGACACGACGCTTTGCCTCTGCGCGCCGATGTTTCACTGCCTCGGCTCCCAGTGCGCGACGAAATACATACTCTACGGCAGCCATATCGTCATGCCGCGGTATTTCAAGCCCGACTCCGTCGCGGAATACATCGAGCGCTATAAATGCGACGCGCTCGCCGCCGTGGGGACGGTCTTCACCTCCCTGATGGAGGTCGAGGGCTTCAAGGACCGCGTCGCGCCCTATATAAAGACGGGCTTCGTCGCGGGCAGCGTCATAACGCAGACCCAGCTCATGCGGTATGAGACGGCCTTCGAAAACGCGACGTTCCTCAACGCCTACGGGCAGACCGAGGCCGCCGTCGACATCGCCAACCCCAGCGTCAACGATCCCGTCGTCAAGCGCGCCTCGACGGTCGGCAGGCCCTTCCCGGGCAAGGACGTACGCATCTTCGACGAGGGCAAGGGCTTCCTCCCCATCGGCGAGATAGGCGAGATCGTCGTGCGCGACGCGGGCCGCGTCATGCTCGGGTACTACAAGATGCCCGAGGAGAACGCGAAGACCGTCGTCAACGGCTGGCTGCACACGGGCGACCTCGGCTACATCGACGTGGACGGCTACGTCCACCTCAGCGGCCGCATAAAAGAGATAATCATCAAGGGCGGGGAGAACATCTCGCCCATGGAGATAGAAAAGGAGCTGCTGCGGCTCGATACCGTCGCCGAGGCGCAGGTCGTCGGCGCGCCGCACCCCGTCTACGGGGAGACGGTCGTCGCCTGCGTCGTCATGCGGCAGGGCGCCGCCTTCGACGAGGCCGCGATGCTCGCCGAGCTCGGCAAAAGCCTCGCCTCGTTCAAGCTCCCGTCGCACATATTCCGCTTCGACGAGTTCCCCCATACCGACAGCGGGAAGATCGACCGCCGCCTCGTCACGGCGCAGGTCCTCACGCGCATGCGCGACGGCATGATACGCGAGCGCCTGAGCGAGGGGCTGAGCGTCCTCAAGTTCACGATGAAGAACACGAGCTACAACATCATGCCCGTCGCGGCGCTCGTCGAGTCGGTCGCGGAGCGCGTCGGCTTCGGCCCGGAGCGAAGGGCGGACATCCGCTTCGCGGCGGAAAACTTCCTCTCCGAGCGCATAGCCCACGCCTACGGCACCGTCGGCGACATAGAGCTCGATATCCGGCTGATGCCCTCGTGGATGCGCCTGAGCTTCTCGGACGACGGCCTGCCCTACGACATCAAGCGCGACGAGGCGACCTCGCGCACGGCGCGCGAGATACTCGCGAAGGTCGATTCCTTCAGCGTCCCCGAAGCCGGCGGCAAGCGCAGCTACTGCCTCGATTTCTTCTACGACGCCTCGTTCGACATCCATAAATACATGGAAGAACACGAAAGATTGGAATAATACCATTCAAAGCCTTCCACCTCGGGGGAAGGCGGCATCCGCCGTCTCACGTAAGGCGGGTGACGGATGAGGGGTATCTCTTGACTGCGGCTGAACTGACGGGAAGCGCGCAGGGTG
>JAEFAK010000088.1 GCA_016287555.1 Oscillospiraceae bacterium | reverse complement strand
GCGGATACTCGTTCTCGGTGTAGTTGTTGAGCGTGGCGGACCATGTCATCATCCACGTCGCTATCTTCTCGAACGCGGCCTTGACCTCCTCCATGGAGTTCATGTCGGTCAGGTATCCGGAGCGCAGACGCTCCGGGACGGCAGCGCCGTTTATCGGGTTGACGCCGTTGTTGATAGCCATCAGAAGGGCTATCGCCCAGTAGATGCCGTTATGCGACATGGCAGAGCCGTTCGGGGCGGGGTAGTCGTTTCCGGAACCGGTTATCTCCTGGCAGCCGATGAAGGCGAAGTTGCGCGCGTCCTCGAGCGTGAAGCCGAGCTCGCGCATGAGGGCGGGGATTATGACCTCGTCGTTCTGGAGCAGGGGAAGGCCGCCGACCTTCATCGAGGTCGCCATGGCGCAGTCCCATATCTCCTTGGGCGTGTTCTTCCCCGCACGGAGGGAGACAGTGGGCTCGTGCAGCTGCAGGCGGGACATGGCCTCGAGGACCATGAAAGAGACGGGGTTCGTAGCGTCTTCGCCGGTTTCGGGGATGCAGCCGCCTATCGTCGTATGCTGGCCGAGATGGCCAATGCCGGCCGTCTGCTTGAATTTGCCGAAGCCGCCGCCGTAGAACGTGTTTATCTTCAGGAAGAAGGCGTCGACGAGCTCCTGCGCTCTGTCGAGAGTTATCGTGCCTTCGTCGAGCTCCTTTTTCAGGTACGGATACGTGTACTGGTCGAAGCGGCCGAGGCTCGTGATGCCCGGGTCGTTGTCGATCTTGAGGAAGACGTTATAGAGCATGACCTGCTGCAGCGCTTCCCAGAAGGTGCGGGCGGGCTTCTCGGCTATCCAGTCGAGTCCACCGGCCATGTTCATAAGCTCGGAGGCTCTCTCGGGAGAGGCGGTCTTAGCCTTCTCGCGGCAGAGATCGGCGTAGCGGCGGGTGAGCGTTATCGCACCGTCGCAGGCCACGACGCAGGCTTCGTAGAACATATATTTGCCCATCGAGTCGCCCATGCAGTTGCCTTCGTGAGCGTCAAGAAACTCCTGCGCCTGCTTCCTTATGGCGCCGTAGCCTTTCCTGAGGATGTTCTGGAAGCCGGGGGTGAGATGTCCGGGCGGGAGCATAAGAGGGAAGCCGCCGACCTTGCCGTAGTCGGAGGCCTGCAGCGCGAAGAACTCCTGCGCTCCCTGCGGCAGCCACTCGGTCTTGCCGAACTTGCCGTAAGGCTCGAGCTGCTTTTTGGCTATCTCGCGCAGGCGCGCAAGGTCCTCGGGGGAGATGGCCATCTTCTGATGGGAGTAGAGCGGATCGTCGTCCGGCGCGTGATGCAGTCCGTCGGCCTCGATGGGCCATGTGTTTTCCACGTCGGCCGGAAGGAACTTCATGCCCTCGGCCGCACCCCAGCCTCTGTTTCCCATGTCGCCGACGAAATAGTCCTCGTCCATGAGGTTTATCGGCATCCTCTCGATTATATACAGAGAGATATAGGGCTTGGCGAGCATCGGCGGGTAATTGTAGTATTTCTGGGAGGCCTCGAGCTTTATGGTCTCTTTTTCCGCATCGGCTACGATGAGCCTGTCGCGGACCTTTACACGCATTGACTCTATACGCGGGGTGATTTCTCTGAACTGATACATATATCGCACGTCCTTTCGAAGGATTATGATCTGCCATAATTATACTATAACCTTGCCGCAAGAGCAATAAGCTTTTGAGACAATTATAGCGGCTGCGAAGCGCTCCGACGGGGAAAGAGACGATCGCAGCAAAACGGCAGGCACGTTTTGGCAACGTGCCTGCCGCAGAAAGCTTGTTCCGGTCTTTTATCGGTGCGACGGACTATCCGGGCCCGCCGGAATGCCCGGAGGCTGTCCCTTCCGTCACACCAGGAAGGGGTTTGGGTCATTGAGGAACTTCTCGAATTTCTCTTCTCCGGTCCTTATCCTGCCGAAGGCGCCGAACATGAGATGCAGGCTCCTGACGTCGCCGCTGCGCGTGTCTGTGCCGAAGGTGCGGCCGACCTGATAAACGCGGCGATAGTTCTGGAGCATGCACATCGTGTTGCTGCGAAGCTGCATGCGGTCGCCGAGGAGCTTTTCGGAATTGGACTCCGTGAGACTGAAAAGATAAATGCCGTCCTTGATCTTGATATAGGCCGTGGGCTCGTCGGAAGAGGGGAGCGACTCGACCGCCTCGTTTATCGTGCGGGTGGCTTCGTTCTCGGGCGGATAGGTGATGCGGTAGAAGTCGGTGCAGTAGTAGATGTGGACGGTCTCCATCATGCCGTAGTTCCACTGCACGACGTTTCCGACCATGTCGGAGGTGAAGCCGTGGCGCGGATATACGGAGTAGGGCACGCCCTCGCGTTCTATCATGCCGAACTCGTACTTCGGCTTGATGACGAAGGGATAGCGCGGGTTTTCCCCGACTACGGAGACGATGCGGGTGACGAGCCACTGTTCGAGGTCGATGACCCAGGTGTGGTTCTCGCGCAGCTCGCGGCCTTCGAGCGCGTAGGTCAGCAGGAAGGTCGTCTCGTCGCCCTTGGCGCAGAGATACTCGGCCTTGCCGGTCTCGCCCTTCCAGCTCCATTCGAGCGTCTTTTCATCGATGAAACTGAGCTGGTAGTCGTACCCGTCGTCCATGAGGAAGTTATAGCGCCTGCCGACGAGCTCATAGCTCAGAGGAGGACGGTACTGGGCGATAGATTTCTTGCCCTCGGAGATGAACTTTCCAAGATCCATTTCATAGCCCTCTTTCATTTTTTTCCTATATCATACAATTTACTGGACTGATTTACAATAGCGTCGGCAGCAAAAAAACGGGCGGATGAAGCAACATCCGCCCGCTCTGCGCTATATAAGCATTTTTCCTATCTGTTCGACGCTTTCGGCTATATACGTCGGCCCGGCCGCCTCGAGCTCCTGCCTGCTGCCGTAGCCGAAGAGAACGCCCATCGAATCGACTCCGGCCTTCCTGGCGCCGAGGATATCGTTCTCGCGGTCGCCTATCATCAGCACGGAGGATTTATCGGAGATGCCCGCGCCCTTTATGGCGTACTCGATGACCTCGCTCTTTTTTCCTCTGCTGCCGTCCATCGTCGCTCCCGCGATGAGCTCGAAAAACTGCGCGAGCTCGAACTTGTCCATGATGCGCCGCGCGAATTCCTCCGGCTTCGAGGTCGCGAGAACGAGCTTCTTCCCGGCGTCTTTGAGCTTTGCAAGAAGCTCCGGTATGCCGTCGTAGACTTTATTGTCGAATATACCGTCGACGCGGAAATACTCGCGGTAATATTCGACGGCGCGGTTCGCGTCTTCATCGGAAAAGCCGTAGTATTTTCGGAACGAGTCGTAGAGCGTCGGCCCGATGAAGCAGTAAAGCTCGCGCCTGTCGGCGACGTGAATGCCGAACTTTTCCAGCGCGTAGGCGACGCTTTTCGTTATTCCCTCGGCGGGATCGGTCAGCGTCCCGTCAAGGTCGAAAAAGAGATATCCGTAGCTCTTCAAAGGTTTTCAAGAGCCTCCAGCTCTTTCTTCAGGTCGAGGCGCGGGAAGATTATCTCGCCCTTGACGACGGTGACGTCAGCGGGGAGAACGCCGTATTTCCCGGCGGCGTCCCAGCCGAACTCCTCGGTCTTCGCGCCTATCTGCGTACGGATCTTTTCGCAGCTTTCGGGCATGAAGGGGACGAGCAGCGAAGCGGCTATGCGGACGGATTCGAGAAGATTGTATAGCACCGTCGCGAGCCTCGCCTTCTTGCTCTCGTCCTTGGCGAGCGCCCACGGCGCCGTCTCGTCTATATACTTGTTTGCGCGGGAGATGACCTTGAATGCCTCCGCGAGCGCGTTCTGAGGCATAAAGCGGTCCATCGCGTCCTCATATACGCCGCGGAGCCCGGAGGCGAGAGCGACGAGCTCGTCGTCCTCCGCGGGGACATCCTCGCGCTCGGCCGGCAGCGTGCCGCCGAAATACTTGATGACCATCGAGACCGTGCGGGAGACGAGATTGCCCAGATCGTTGGCGAGGTCGGTGTTTATCGTCTGGATGAGAAGCTCGTTGGAGAAGTTGCCGTCGGAGCCGAAGGGGAAGGTGCGCATGAGGAAGAAGCGGAGGGCGTCGACGCCGTATTTCTCAGCGAGAACGTAGGGGTCGACCACGTTGCCCTTGGACTTGGACATCTTGCCTCCGTCGAGCATGAGCCAGCCGTGGCCGAAGACCTTCTTCGGGAGCGGAAGACCGAGGCTCATCAGCATGGCGGGCCAGATTATCGAATGGAACCTGACTATCTCCTTGCCGACTATGTGCACGTCGGCGGGCCAGAACCTGTCATAGTCGTCGTATCTGTCGTTGCCGTATCCGAGGGCGGTGATATAGTTCGAGAGCGCGTCTACCCAGACGTAGACGACGTGGCCCGGATCGAAGTCGACGGGAACGCCCCAGGTAAAGGTCGTCCTCGATACGCAGAGATCCTCGAGGCCGGGCTTTATGAAGTTGTTGACCATCTCGTTGACGCGGGAGCGCGGCTCGAGAAAGTCCGTGTTCTCAAGAAGGTCGCGGACCTTGTCGGCGTACTTGGAGAGGCGGAAGAAATAGGCCTCCTCCTCGGCGTCCTGCACCTCGCGGCCGCAGTCGGGGCATTTGCCGTCGACGAGCTGGCTTTCGGTCCAGAAGGACTCGCAGGGTTTGCAGTATTTGCCTTTGTAGGTGCCTTTATAGATATCGCCGTTGTCGTAGAGGGCGCGGAAAATCTTCTGGATGGACTCGACGTGATAGTCGTCGGTCGTGCGGATGAAGCGGTCGTTGGAGATGTTCATCAGCTTCCAGAGATCCTTGACGCCGCGCTCGCCCTCGACTATGTTGTCGACGAACTGCTTGGGCGTGACGCCGGCTTCGGCGGCCTTGTCCTCGATCTTCTGGCCGTGCTCGTCGGTCCCGGTCAGGAACATGACATCATAGCCCTGCATTCGCCTGTACCTCGCCAGCGCGTCGGTCGCGACCGTGCAGTAGGTGTGGCCGATGTGCAGCTTGTCAGACGGGTAGTAGATTGGGGTCGTGATGTAATACGTTCCCTTGCTCATGAATAAAGCCTCCTGAAAAATGATCGCAAATCGGAAAAACCGACTTAACTTATAAATCCTAATATATATTCCCCTAAAAGTCAACTTGCTCTGCGCCGGAAGCAAACCTTTCTTGCGGAGAGAGGCGCGTTATGATAAAATATGATGTAAATAGCTTCAGTCTGGGAGGGATACGGTTGGATATCAGGACTGAAAGGAATAAAGAGAAGACGGTCATTACTCTGACCGGCAGGCTCGACGCGGTCACCGCGCCGGAGCTCGAAAAGGCCGTAAACGACGCGCTCGAGGGCACTGCCGAGCTGGTCTTCGGCTTTGAGGGATTGGATTACATATCCTCGGCGGGACTGCGCGTCCTTCTCGCGGCGCAGAAGATAATGGATAAGAAGGGGTGCATGCGCGTCAAAGGCGTCAGCGGCCCCGTCATGGACGTCTTCAGGGCGACGGGCTTTTCGGAGATACTGACCATAGATTGAAGGAAAGGGCCTTTTTCAATGAAAATAGAACTGACCGGAAGGATCGACTCAAATAACGCACAGCAGACTGAAAAAGAAATAATCGATCGGCTCGCCGCCTGCGGCGAGAACGAGGTCGTGCTCGACGCCGCCGGGCTCGAATATATATCCAGCGCTGGGCTCCGGGTCATCCTGCGCCTGAAGAACACATACCCGGACGTCAGCATCGTAAACGTCAGTTCCGAGGTCTATGAGATCCTCGACATGACCGGATTTACGGAAATACTGCCTGTTGAGAAGGCCTACCGCGTCGTCTCCGTCGAAGGCTGCGAGGAGATAGGCCGCGGCGCGAACGGGACGATATACCGCATCGATCAGGACAATGTCGTCAAGGTATACAACAACGCCGACGCGCTCGAGGATATCCGGCACGAGCGCGAAGTGGCAAAACTGGCGCTCATCCTCGGCGTACCCACGGCGATATCCTACGACGTCGTGAAGGTGGGGGAAAGCTACGGCTCCGTTTTCGAGCTCCTAAACGCACGCTCGTTTTCAAAGATAATCTCGACAGAGCCGGATAAACTCGACTGGTGCGTCGGGGAATATGTAAAAATGCTTAAAAGGATCCACGCCACGCTCGTGCCCGC
Source organism: Oscillospiraceae bacterium (assembly GCA_016287555.1). GTDB lineage: Bacteria > Bacillota > Clostridia > Oscillospirales > Oscillospiraceae > RGIG7949. The sequence continues at coordinate 1,202 of JAEFAK010000088.1, read as the reverse complement.
CGGTAAGCTTCCAGATATGCGCGAGACGGCCGTATCATGGGCGCGCTTCATGCTGGACTATCTGCCCGAAGAAGCGGGGAAGAAGCTCGTTTCTATCGTCGAGGCCGTGCCTCACGACGACCATATGATCCACGGTGACTACCATACCAAGAACCTCGAGCTTCAGAACGACGAGGTGCTTCTTATCGACATGGACACGCTCTCCGTCGGACATCCCGTATTCGAGCTCGCCAGCATTTTCAATGCCTTCATAGGTTTTTCCGAGCTGGATCACGAGGTCATTAAGAGCTTCCAGGGGTTCGATTTCGAAACCGCCCGGACATTCTGGAAAAAGTTCCTCTCCGCCTACCTCGGCACGGAGTGCCCCCTGAAGCTGCAGGAGGTCGAGAACAAGGCCCGCATCATAGGCTATACACGGCTTATCCGCAGATCCATCCGCCGCGGCGGACTTGAATCGGAGGGCGGCCGCGCCGAGATTGCATTCTGGAAGGAACGTCTGCTTGCCCTTCTGGAGAAAACGGACAGTCTGGTCTTTTCCGCAAACGAGCTCGAAGTGGCGGCGTCCGCGGAAAACCTCGGCGCCGTGCAGACCTTCGTTGACGAGCGCCTGCAGGCGGCCGACTGCCCGCCGAATATCCGCCTGCAGGTAAGCGTGGCTGTCGAGGAGATCTTCGTAAACATAGCCAATTACGCCTACAAGCCGGGCGCAGGCAGCGCCGTCGTCAGAGTCGAGGTCGCTGAGGACCCGGTCTCCGTTTCCATCACGTTCCTTGACCACGGCGTACCCTACGATCCGCTCACAGGTAAGGACCCGGATCTGAAACGCGCCGGGGAAGGCGGCGATATGCACGGGCTCGGCGTATTCATGACCAAAAAGCTTATGGACGGCATAGCCTATGAATACAAAAACGGGCAGAACATACTGACGCTGAAAAAGAATCTTTAAGTGAAGGCCGTATAATGACAAACTCAGTCATCGATCTGCTTATGCACAGCACCGTTTCTGACGGGACTGATACGCCCGCGGAGCTGCTGCAAAACGTGAAGGACGCCGGGATAGGTCTGTTTTCTCTGACCGATCACGACGGCATAGCCGGGTGCGTCGAGCTTCTGGAATTGCTCGGCCCGGGCGATCCGTCGTTTCTTCCGGGCGTCGAATTCTCGTGCAAAGACGAGGAAGGAAAGTATCATATCCTCGGCTA
>JAEFAK010000087.1 GCA_016287555.1 Oscillospiraceae bacterium | reverse complement strand
ACGGGAAGTACGTCTTCTGGATATCGCGCTCGGCATGGACGCCATGCTGTATTTCAGAAAACTGACCGAGGCCTCGTTCGACCATGAGGAGACGGTGGAGCTCATCGTCCCGGACACGCTCCCGGACGTCGCCGCCGTCGTCGGCTGCGCGGGCACGGTCGAGCTCAGAAGCAAGGAGGCCCGCGAGGATTCCGCCTTCGCCTCCGGGGCAGTGGAGGGCTGCGTCGTTTACACTCCGGAGGGGGAGACGGCGCCGCGCGTCATCGAGCTCTCCGTCCCGTGGAGCTTTGCCGCCGACAGCCCAGGACTGGATACCTCGGGCAGGATCGTCGTACGCGCGGAGCTCACGGGGCTCGAGGCCCGCGTCATCAATTCCCGAAAGATAGTCGTACGCGCCTCGCTGGCCGCCTCCGTCAGGACCTTCATGCCCTCGGAGCTGAGCTGGTGCGGCGAGGCGGGAAGCGGCGTCGAGGCGCTCATGCGGGAATATACATTCGCCGCCGCTTCCGCCGTGACCGAAAAGACCTTCAGCCTTGCCGAGAGCGCCGATATACCTGCCTCTAAGCCGCCGATAGGCCGCATCGCAGGCTGCGCGGCGGCGATGACGGCGGATAAGCTCTCCTCGGCGGGCGGGAGGCTCATCCTGTCCGGAACGGCGGAGATAGAGCTTCTCTACTATGCGCAGATGAGCGGCGAGCTCACCGGCGCGCGCATCAGCATACCTTATTCGCAGTCGCTGGAGCTTTCCGGGTCGGAGGCGGACTGCGAGTGCTCCGTCATGCCGACGGGGGTCTACGTCCGCGAGAACGCCTCCGGCGAGGAAACGGTGCACACGGTCAGCGTCGAACTCGGCGCCGTCGTCCAGATCACAGCCCGCGAGGAGAAGACGGTCTGCGCCGTCTCGGACGTATACGCGGTCAAAGACCTCGTCGAGACGGAGACGAAGAGCGCGTTCGTCGAGAGCATGACCTCCTCGGTTTCGGGCGGGACGTCGGTCAGGGAGACCCTCGCCTCGGACGTGCGCGTCAAGGCCATCGTATCCTGCTCGGCCGCCGCGCTTCGCCCGAATCCGGACGGGAACGCCCTGCGAGTCCCGGTCAGGCTGAAGGCGCTCTGCCTCGGCGAGGACGGGAAGGCCTTCGTCCTCGAAGGCCGCGCGGAGGCTTCCTTCGACTGCCCGGCAAAGCGCGGAGACAGCGTATCCGTCTTCGTCTCCGGCGTGACGGCGGAGCCCGCCGCGGGCGGGGCAGAGATAACGGCGTCGCTCCGCGCCGAGGTGAGGACCTTTGCCGAGACGGAGCTTCGCTGGGTGTCGTCCGCAAAGAGCACGCCCGATCCTGAGGCGGCGTCCCGCCCCTCGATAGTCGTCGCCAGAGTGGGGCGGGAGGATGATCTCTGGAGCCTTGCCAAGCGCTGCCGGGCCTCGCGCGAGGCGATACGCCGCCTCAACGGGCTCGACGCGGAGGCCCGCATCGCGCCTGGCGATCTGCTCATAATAACAAAAAATGCCTGACTGAGCCCTTTATGCCTTGCCAAGCGCCTTTTTCTGTGCTAAAATCCTATAGTTAAAACAAAATCCATGCACAGAGGGGAGTTGCGGTTATGTCAGGACACTCCAAGTGGCATAACATACAGAAAACCAAGGGCGCGCAGGACGCCAAGCGCGCGCAGGCATTTACGAAAATAGCGCGCGAGATGATCGTCGCCGTCAAGGAGGGCGGAAGCGGGGATCCCGCCGCCAACTCCAGGCTCGCCGCCGTCATCGCCAAGGCGAAGGCCGCCAACATGCCCAACGACAACATCAAGCGCACCATAGATAAGGCGCTCGGCTCGGGCAGCACCGAGAACTTCGAGAGCATAACCTACGAGGGATACGGCCCCTCCGGCGTCGCCGTCATCGTCGAGACGATGACCGACAACCGCAACAGGACCGCCTCCGAGATCCGCCATTACTTCGATAAGTACGGCGGGAATATGGGCACGACCGGCTGCGTCTCGTGGTCTTTCGACAAGAAGGGCGTCATCGTCGTCGACAATGAGGACGGCGATATCGACGAGGATACCATGATGATGGACGCGCTCGAGGCCGGCGCGGACGATTTCTCCCCCGAGGGAGAGGTCTTCGAGGTCTATACCAACGATCCCGACGCCTTCGTCGCCGTCTCCGAGGAGCTGGGGAAGAAGGGCTATAAGCTCCTCTCCGCTCAGGCCGAGATGGTCCCGCAGACGTATATCAAGCTGACGAGCGAGGACGACGTCAAGAACATGCAGAAGATGCTCGACATGTTCGACGACAACGACGACGTCCAGAACGTCTGGCACAACTGGGAAGACGCGGAATGATCAAAAAGGCAAAGAGCCGTTACGCCCGTAACGGCTCTTTCTTTATACTCGCGCATGCAGATTGCACGGAGCGTTGCAACGTGTTATACTGGGGGAAAAGAACAAAAACTGCCGTCTGAACGTGATGAAGGGAGAGCTTTGCTTGAAAAGAACGATAGCGATAGTGCTTGTCGCCGTGCTCCTGCTTGCGGTGTTCTGCGGCTGCGGAGGCAGCCCATCCACCTCCACGCCGAAGCCGCAGACCTCCGAGTCGACGCCGAAGCCGGAAAAGACCGAAGAACCGGAGCCCTCGCAGGAGCCGACTCCGACGCCGGAACCAATAAAGGGCAAATGGGTCCTTTCCGAGACCCTTGCCGACAGCAGGGATGACTATGTTTCGGAGTGGGGAGAGTTCAAAGGAACTTATACCGCCGAGCTTTATGAGCATACGGCGGAATGGGCATATACGCCCGATTCCGACGATCCCTCCGATGGACCCATGCCTTACTCCGGCAGCTTTCGCTGCAAGTGCTCCCTCCCTAAGGAGATATATCCCGGCGAGACCTGGACTATAGTGCTCAGCGCTTCGGCAGACTACGACGAGAAGCCCTCCCGTACCGGCGGCATCTGCTGCACGGTCGATCTGCACGACATGGTCGGCTCATATGAGTCCTCCGGCGGCCTGAAGTATACGGACAATATGTTTTCCCCTGTCTTCGCCGGCGACCCGACGGAATACGGCCACGCGGACGATACGTACAGCGCAGGCATGACCGATACCATAACGTTCCACGTCCCTCTGATGACCAGCGAGACCTATTTGGAAAGGCATAAGGATCAGCTGCTCTTTTTTAATTCCAACGCCGGCTCGACGTATTTCATTTATTCGTGGATCCCAGATTGACGCCTCCAGACGAATGCCGATTGCTTTCCTCGGCCGCCCGTAGTATACTGAAAGAAAAAAGCCCGGAGCGCGCCTCCGGAGGAAGGAAGTATAAAATGGCAGATTTCGTTATGAATACCGAGGGCGAATACGGCGGACAGATAGTCCAGGAGCTCGACGGGCGCTTTTTCAAGGACTCGCCCATGAACAGAGTCTATCACCAGTGGGGCGACCGTCTTCTTTTCATCGACAGCAAGGTCGTTCCCGGCGCTTTTCAGATGAATACGACGTGGTACATCAACGCTCAGGATTTCCGCCCGCTGCCGTACCATGAGGAGCACACCCACGACTACGACGAGCTGATAGGCTTCCTCGGCTCCAACCCCGACGACAAGTACGATCTCGGCGGCGTCATCGAGGTCAGCATCAACGGCGAGGTGCATCACCTCACCAAGAGCTCCATCATCTTCATCCCCGGCGGCATGAAGCATCTTCCGCTCTCCATCCTCGAGCTTCACCGCCCGATCCTCCATTTCTCGATCTCCATGAACCCGACCTACGCCATGAAGCGCACCGAAGAGGGCGCGGCGCAGCTCGCCGAGTTCGAAAACAAGGACAAATAAGCTTTCTTTCGACGGGACCGGGGCCGTTTCGCCCCGGTCTTGTTTTGCTCCGGCGTTGACAAGCGCGGCTTTTTGCCGTATACTGCCCGCGTGAGTTGACGGGGCGGTCGCGTTTGCGGGGCGAAAGGCCCGCTTACGAGGAAAGTCCGGGCTGCGCAGGGCGAGGATAACGGGTAACGCCCGCCGAAGGCGACTTCAGGAAAAGTGCAACAGAGATATACCGCCCGGGCCCTGCCCGGGTAAGGGTGGAAAGGCGAGGTAAGAGCTCACCCGACGGCGTGTGAAAGCGTCCGTCGCTGTAAACTCTATCCGCAGCAACACCGTGGAGGGACGCGAGGCCTGCCCGGCCGTCCCGAGGAGGTGGCTTGAGCGCGGCGGCGACGCCGCGTCGAGATAGATGACCGCTGCTCGCAAGAGTACAGAACCCGGCTTACAAGTCAGCTCACACCAAAGCAGCGCTCTGCGCTGCTTTTTTATTTCACAACGCGGAGCGCACTTCTCAAAGCCTTCCCCCACCGGGGGAAGGTGGCACGGCGGAGCCGTGACGAAAGAGGGACGCTTGTTAACTGAACTTGACGCTAATGGCCTACCTCATCAGTCTCGCATACGCTCGACAGGTTCCCCGTCGGGGAAGGCCTTTTTATTCCCGAATACGATTGTTTTTTACCTCTATTTATTATATAATTATTTGTCAAAGCTGATCTTGCATGGAGGTTGACATAATGCAGTTAAGCGAATATATCTCCGAGCTCCGCACCAAGAGCGTGACCGTCATCGGTGTCGGCACCTCTAATACGCCGCTCATCGAGCTGCTCTGCCGCGAGGGCGTGAGAGTTCTCGCGCGCGACAGACGGAGCAGGGAGGATTTCGGCCCCGAGTACGACCGCCTCGCCGCACTGGGCGCGTCTTTCAAGCTCGGCGCGGATTACATGAAAGATATAACGGAGGACGTCGTGTTCAAGACTCCCGGCGTCCGTCCGGACGTGCCCGAGCTCGCCGCAGCGCGCACCCGAGGCAGCCTCATAACCTCCGAGATGGAGATGTTCTTCGAGGTCTGTCCCTGCCCGATAATCGCCATCACGGGCTCCGACGGCAAGACCACGACGACGACCCTCGTCGCCGAGCTCCTCTCCGCGGCGGGTTACCGCGTGCATCTCGGCGGCAATATCGGCACGCCGCTCGTCGACAAGGTCCCGGAGATAGACTCGTCCGATTACGCCGTCGTCGAGCTCTCGAGCTTCCAGCTCATGACCATGACAAGGAGCGCCGACGTCGCCGTCGTGACGAACGTGTCGCCCAACCACCTCGACTATCATACGGACATGGCCGAGTATATAAACGCCAAGAAAAACGTCTTCTCCCATCAGGGGAGGGACGGGCTCCTCGTCGTCAACGCCGACAACGAGACTTCGCGCGCCTTTGCCGGGCTCGCGGCAGGCTCCGTCAGGACGTTCTCGCGCCGCGCCCCGCAGGAAAACGGCTGCTGGTTCGACGGGGAGAAGATATACTTCTGCGAAAACGGCGAGAGCACCATTCTCATCGACCGCAGCGAGGTCGCTCTGCGCGGCCTTCACAACATCGAGAACCTCATGGCCGCGTTCTGCGCCGTCGTCGACTTCGTCGGGATCGATAAATGCAGGCAGGTCGCGAGGCAGTTTTCCGGCGTGGAGCACCGCATCGAGCCCGTGCGTACGGTAGGCGGCGTCATGTATTATAACGACTCCATCGCCTCCAGCCCGACGCGCACGATAGCGGGCCTCGAATCCTTCGACCAGAAGCTCATCCTCATCGCAGGCGGCTATGACAAGCATCTGGACTACGGCGGCCTCGGCTGCGCCATACGCGACAGGGTCAAGACTCTCGTCCTGCTCGGCGCGACCGCCCCGAAGATAAAGGAGGCCGTCCTCTCCGCGAAAAACGGCGCTCTGCCGGAGATGCTCGAGGCGACCGACATGGAGGGAGCCGTAAAGCTCGCCGCCTCCCGCGCCTCCGACGGCGATATCGTCATACTCAGCCCCGCCTCTGCGTCGTTTGATATGTTCAAGAACTTTGAAGAGCGCGGCAAAGCATTCAAAAAAGCTGTCCGCGAGCTCTGAGCGGACGAAAGGGAGAAAGATATGGACCTTAAAGAAAAGATCATTGAGCTCTGCTCGGTATCGTCTCCGGCCGGCTTCGAGAGCGAAGTCGCCGAGAAGATAGCCGCGATGCTCTATCGCTGCACGGACGAGATGCGCATCGACCCCATGGGCAACGTGCTCGCCGTCAAACGCTCGAACAAGCCCGAAGCGCCCGTCATGCTTATCGACGCGCATATGGACGAGGTCGGCTTCATCGTGACCGGGCAGGAGGAGGGCTTCCTCAAATTCTCGACAATCGGCGGCGTCGATCCGCGCATGCTGCCCGCGAGGGAAGTTAACATAATGTCAGACCCGCCGCTCTTCGGCGTGATAGCCTGTCTGCCGCCGCACGTGCTGACTGCGGAGGAGCGCGAGAAGGCTGTCGAGGACAAGAACCTCTATATAGACGCGGGCCTTACCGCCGAGGAGGCCGAAAGGCTCGTCCCGCCTGGCACTCCGGGGACGTTCCGCGGCGAGCCCGAGATGCTCGGCGAGGACTGCCTCTGCTCCAAGGCGCTCGACGACAGGAGCTGCGTCGCGATCATGATAGAGGTCGCCGAGCGGCTCAAGAACGAGGACCTTTCGATGGACGTCGTATACATGGCGAGCGTTCAGGAGGAGCTCGGCTGCCGCGGCGCGATAGCCGGCGCCTTCAGCGCCGCGCCCGATTGGTGCATCGCGCTCGACGTGACCCATGCCGAGACGCCCGACGCTAAGGAAGAAGTCATGAAATTCGGCGGCGGCGCCGCGATAGGCATAGGCCCGAACATGGATAGAAAAATGACGGCGGAGCTTCGCGCGACGGCCGCGAAAAACGGCCTGGAAAGCCAGCTTGAGGTCATGTCCGGCCATACCGGGACGGACGCGTGGCCCATCCAGGTCTCCCGCGAGGGCGTCCGCACGGCGGTCGTCTCCCTGCCGCTCAAGTATATGCACAGCCCCGTCGAGGTCATAAAGCTCTCCGACGCGAAAAACGTCGCCGACCTCGTGACGGCCTATATCCTTGAAAGGAGCGGGGAAAATGCTTGAAACTCTGAAAAAGCTCTGCACGCTGCCCGGCCCCTCCGGAACGGAGAACGCCGTACGCGAATATATAATCGGGAAGGCGAAGCCCTTCGCCGACGAGATCATCGAGGACCCGATGGGCAATCTGCTCGTCTTCAAAAAAGGCGGGCGCGCCCCCTCCAGGAAGCTGATGTTCGCCGCGCATATGGACGAGGTCGGCGTCATCGTGACCGGCATAACCGACGACGGATATCTCAAATTCGACTTCGTCGGCGGCGTGGACCGGCGCGTGACGATAGGGAAAAAGGTTTACATAAATGACCATCCCGGCGTCATAGGCATGAAGGCCTTCCATCTCGTAGAGGCCTCCGAGCGCTCGCAGATCCCCAAGCTCTCGGCCATGTATATCGATATCGGCGCAAAGGACAGGGCCGAA
>JAEFAK010000086.1 GCA_016287555.1 Oscillospiraceae bacterium | reverse complement strand
AGGTTCTTAATTTCCGTTCTGCTCAGTTTCTGTGGGATCTTGAACTCCAGAACTGTTGCACTTAGTTTGACAATTCACCTCTTCATTAAAAAAGCCTCTCCGATCCGGAGAGGCTTTTTGTTACGCGGGTCGATGTGGGCATCGACCCCTGCGCGGAGGTTTCCCGACCTTGCCGCACTGCCGTGACGCGCAAAAACGGCCTCCCCGGATCGGGGAGGCCCGTTATCTCTTTTATCCCATTCGCTCTCTTTCCGAGACGGCGATGGCGTCGCATCGGTTGTTGGTCTCGTCGTCCTCGTGGCCGCGTATCCAGACGTAGGTCGGCTCGTGGCGCTGCAGAGCCTCCCAGAGCCTCTCCCAGAGCTCCGGATTTTTGAGCTCCCCGTCCTTCCGGCGCCAGCCGCGGCGCCGCCAGCCCTCGATCCAGCCCTCGCTGAGGGCGTTTATGACGTACTGCGAGTCCGAGCAGATGCGGACGCGGCAGGGCTCCTTGAGCGCCTCGAGGCCGTATATGACGGCGAGAAGCTCCATGCGGTTGTTGGTGGTCTCGGTCTCGCCGCCGGAGAGGATCTTCTCAAAGCCGTTATAGCGCAGTATGGCGCACCAGCCGCCCGGACCGGGGTTGCCGGAGCAGGCGCCGTCCGTATAAAGCTCGACGAATTTGAGGGGCTTTCCGCCCGTTTCGACGCTCGTTTTCATCTATCGTGACGCTCCCGGTCAAAAAATGTCGCTCCCCGTCGGACAGAGGGGGCGCAAACCCGCATAAACAGGCGCTTTTTCAGAGTTTAACACGCGGCGCCGGAAATGTCAATTTTCTTGATTTCTTTATTATAATGTGTTATAATAACTCAGATATTCATCAGAGCGAATTTTTAACATCCGGAGGTGCCTATGAACTCCGCTTCCGACGTCTGGTCGGCCGTCATATCCGGGCTTGAAAAACAGCTCACGTCGACCGCCATGCTGACCTGGTTCGAGGGGACGCGCGCCGTCGACCTCAAGGACAATATCATGGTCATCTGCGCCTCGTCCGACTTCAAGCGCGACATCATCCAGTCCCGCTATTCGGACATGATCAAGGGCATACTCGAGGAGATATTCTCCGGCGAGTGCGAGCTCGTCGTGCTCAGCGAGAACGACGTCGAGGAGTATATGCTCCCCGACCCGCAAAACCCGCTCGACAGCCCGCAGTTCACTTTCGAGCACTTCGTCGTCGGCCCGGCGAACAGATTCGCGCAGGCCGCGGCGATGGCCGTCGCCAACCAGCCGGGCAAGGCGTACAATCCCCTGCTGATATACGGCGACTCCGGCCTCGGCAAGACCCACCTGCTCTACGCCATAGGCCACGAGGTCAAAAAGCGCGACCGCAGCCTCAGGGTCGTCGACATAAAGGGCGACGACTTCACCAACGAGCTCATCGCCGCCATCCAGAACGCGACGCAGGAGGCCTTCCGCGAAAAGTACAGGACGGCGGACCTGCTGCTCGTGGACGACGTGCAGTTCATCGCCGGCAAGGTGCAGACGCAGGAGGAATTCTTCCATACGTTCAACGCGCTCTATGAGACGGGCCGCCAGATCGTCCTGACGAGCGACCGCCCGCCGCGCGAGATGCTGCGCCTCGAGGACCGCCTCAAGACCCGCTTCGAGTGGGGCCTCATGGCGGATATCCAGCCCCCCGACTATGAGACCCGCGTCGCCATAGTCAAGAACAAGGCCGATCAGCTCGGTCTGATGCTGCCCTCCGGCATCCCGGAGTACATCGCGGAGAACGTCAAATCCAACGTCCGCCAGATAGAGGGCGCCGTCAAGAAGATCCAGGCCTACCGAGAGCTCATATACGGCGACGAGATCGAGCTCGACATGATAAAGAAGGTCCTCGCCGACGTCATCCGGGGCGAGCGTGACTATTCCCCCGAGACGATCATCGAGCGCGTCGCCGCCTTCTACGACATCCCCGTCGACAGCATAACCGGCTCCAGCCGCGTCGCGAAGATCGCCCACGCGCGCCAGGTCTCCATGTACCTCATGCGCAAGCTGCTCGACCTCACGCTCGACGTCATCGGCGGCTACTTCGGCAACAAGGACCACGCGACCGTCCTCCACGCGATAAAGAAGATAGAGACGGCCGTCGCCGCCAGTCCCGAGGAGGCCGACGTCCTGCGCGACATCACCTCGAACATCACCAACAAGGATTAATCCACAGGATTTTCAACACTCTGAAAACTCCGGCGTGCAAAGATTTCTGCCATTTTCTGCCGTGGATAACGCCGTATCCCGTCCACATTTTCATCCACATCGGAAATCCAGTCCCCGTGCGGCCCGGACAGGGTTTTCCACCTAAAAAACGCTCTACGTCTTCTTCTGCTGCATAAGCTATGTTTTCCTTTCCTCTCTGCGCGGAAGACGAAAATGACTTTCGTAAAACCGGCGTAAGCCCCCCGAAACGAACGCAAACCTATGCAGGGGAGCGGCCTGCCCCTCCCGAAGATCCCCTCCGTCCCGCAGGAAGAAACGTACACAGCCTTCCCCGCCCTCTGTTATTCTGAAGAGCGCAGCGACAAAGGATCCCGTCGTAAACAGCGCTTTCTTCATCAGATCCTTCGCTCCGCTCAGGATGACAAGCTGATTGGTATCTCCGCCGCATCACCGGGAGGCGCGTAGGGGCCGATGCCCTCATCGGCCCGAAGGCTTCCCCTTGAGGGGAAGCTGTCAGCCGCTAGGCTGACTGATGAGGTGTCTTTTTCGCCCATCCCGCGCATTCAAACAGTACGCCGTCTTTCCCGATACGAGGGAAAGCCTTAAATAGATCCAAAACAAACATCCTGTATGAAAAGGAGAGTTTCAAATGAAATTCAGCTGTGAAAGAGCGCTGCTCCTGGCCGGCGTCAACGCCGCCTCGAAGACGGTCGCCGTCAAAAGCACGATCCCCGCGCTGGAGGGCCTCCTGCTGAGCGCGGACGACGAGCTCGTCATCTCCGGCTATAACCTCAAGACCGGCATAAGGACCCATATCCCCGTCGAGGTCTCCGAGGGCGGCTCGATAGTCCTCAACGCGCGCCTCTTCGGCGAGATAATCCGCCGCATGGCCGACGACGTCGTGACCTTTTCCTCCGACGCCAACGGGCTCGTGAAGCTGACCTGCGGCATGTCGAAATTCGAGATCATGGGCACCGCCGCGGACGATTTCCCCGAGCTTCCCGAGGTCGACGGGACGGGCGGGCTCAAGGTCCCCGAGGGCAAGCTCAAATCCCTCATCGGGGAGACGCTCTTCGCCGTCTCGGACAATGAGACGCGCCCGATCTACATGGGCTCCCTCTTCGAGACCGACGGCGAAACGCTGACCGTCGTCTCCGTGGACGGGTTCCGCCTCGCGCTGCGCCGCGAGAAGATGGACAAGGCCGTGCCCGGCCTGAGCTTCGTCGTCCCCGGCTCGACGCTGACCGAGGTCGAGCGCCTCTGCTCGGATTCCGACGAGGAGGTCTCCATCGCGCTCGGCAGCCGCCACATCATGTTCGTTATCGGCAATACCGAGGTCATCTCCCGCCGCCTCGAGGGCGACTTCCTCGATTACAAGAGGACGGTCTCGACCCCGGCCAAGTACATCGTGACGGCCGACCGCCGCGCCCTCATCGACGCGGTCGAGCGCGTCTCGCTCATCATCAATGAGAAGGTGCGCAGCCCGCTGCGCTTCGTCTTTGAGAAAAACCAGCTCCTCATCAACTGCTCGACGGCGCTCGGCCAGGCGAGCGACGAGGTCTCCGTCGCCGGAGACGGCGAGGGCATGGAGATAGGCTTCAACAACCGCTACGTGCTCGACGCGCTCAAGGCCGCCCCGGCCGACGAGGTCGCGATAAGGCTCGTCAACAACGTTTCGCCCTGCATCATCGTCCCCGCCGACGAGTCCGACAGCTTCCTTTATATGATCCTGCCCGTCAGGATACGCGAGAGATGATGAGCGAAGTCAGGATAGGGACGGACTTTATAAAGCTCGACGCGCTGCTCAAGTTCGCGGGCGCCGTCATGAGCGGCGGCGAGGCCAAATCGGTCGTCGCCGAGGGGCTCGTGCGCGTAAACGGCGAAGAGTGCCTCATGCGCGGGAAGAAGATATATCCGGGCGACGTCGTCGAGCTCGGCGGCGAAGCCTATCAAGTGACGAAATGATCCTCAAAAAGCTCCGAGCAGAGGATTTCCGGCTCTGCGGGGACGCGGAATGCGTATTCGAGCCCGGCGTCAACGTCATCTGCGGGATAAACGCGCAGGGCAAGACGACCCTGCTCGAGGCCGCGTGGCTGCTTACGGGCCAGCGAAGCTTCCGCGCCCGCTCGGATAAGGAGCTCGTGCGCTTCGGCGCGGAGTCCGCCCGCGTCTCCGCGACGGTCGAGACCGACGGGCGCGATTTCGAGTGCGAGCTCATCCTCGGCGCGAGGCGCCGCGTGACCGTCAACGGCGTGAAGCGCGCCCCGCTTCCCCTGCGGGCGATACTGTTTTCCCCGACCGACCTCGACCTCGTGCGCGGCGGCGCCGCCGAGCGGCGCAGGTTCATGGACGCCGCCATCTCCCAGCTCCGCCCCGCCTACGCGAAGGCTCTGGCCGAGGCCTCGCGCCTTTACGAGCATAAGACGCGCATCCTGCGCGACGGGGACCCCGCCATGCTCGACGTGCTGGAGGATTTCTCCCTGCGGTACGCCGCGGCCTGCTCGCGCCTCATATACTACCGAAACGCATGGTGCCGGCGCCTCGCCGAGACGGCTCCCGCCGTCCATAAGGCCATAGGCGGCGAGACGCTCGAACTCAGCTATAAGACCGTTACCGGCGTCGATCCGGAGGGAAAAAAGCCCTCGGACATATACCCGCTGCTCGTCGAGCACTGGAGGGCCCACCGTGAGGCCGAGATCGCCTCCGGGAGCTGCCTTTCCGGCGCGCATAAGGACGATATAGAGCTCAGTCTGGACGGGCTTTCCGCGCGGACCTACGCCTCTCAGGGCCAGGCGAGGACGGCGGCCCTGTCGCTCAAGCTCGCCGAGCGGGACATAAGCACCCTCGATACGGGCTCGCCGCCCGTCATGCTGCTCGACGACGTGCTCAGCGAGCTCGACCCGCGCCGGCAGGACTTCTTCCTCAATTCCATAGCGGGCGGGCAGGTGCTCATAACCTGCTGCGAGGACGAGGGCGTCAGCTCCCGCACCGGCGGAAAAGTCCTGACGGTCGAAGCCGGAAGAGTACGGCAGGGATAAAAAATGTAGGGGAGGGGCTTGCCCCTCCCGAGAACCGCTGAGCGCGCAGGTGCGTCCGCGCCGAGCGCCGCCGGCGGCGGAAAAAGCGAGGCGCGGATGGCGCAGCGGTCGAAAAACGCAAGGATGAACCGTCCTCCCCCGTCCAAACCCAAATCAGAGCCCAGCGAAGAGGGTCTGATTTGGAGAGGAGGAGCGACGAAGTAAATGAGCTCCCGCGCATGCGCGAGAGCGAAGGATACGCAGTCCGCGACGACGCAAGCCCGCAGCGTTTTTTGGGCACCGCAAGAGGGGCCGATGCCCACATCGCGCCGCAAAAAAGGTAATGATTCAATGGATAGGTTGCCCGTCAGGAAAAGGCTGCGGCTGCCCGAATACGATTATTCCAAGGACGGATGTTATTTCATCACAGTCTGCACGCAGGAACGGCGCCGCCTTTTGTCGGATATCGCCGTAGGGGAGGGGCTTGCCCCTCCCGAGATCAGCCTCAGCGCCGTCGGGACTATCGTCGAAGAGCAGATCCGGGATATTCCGCGTCGCTATCCACATATCAAGATCGACAAATACGTCATCATGCCCAATCACATCCACCTGATCGTGTCCATTCGGGAGACGGCGGGAGGGGCAAGCCCCTCCCCTACGTTGGTCGATGCGATGCGGGCGCTCAAATCCGTGACGACGCGGCTCTCCCGACCGAAGCTCGGAGCGGAGCGGCTCTGGCAGCGCTCATTTTACGAGCACGTGATCCGCAATGAAAGCGACTATCGCGAGATATGGGAATACATCGATGAAAACCCGCTGAAATGGGCGGGTGACGAATACAATGCGTAAATACGCGGCGCGTCCGCAATTTGCGGCAATGAAAGCAAAGGGAGCTTGATTTGAACAAGAACATCTACCTGCACATCGGGCAGGATTTCATGATAAAAAAACACGGCGTCGTCGGGATTTTCGACATGGACAACGCGTCCGGCGCGGGGACGAAGGCCTTCTTCAGGCGCGCCCAGCGCGAGGGCCTCGTCGTCGACGCTTCCGACGACATCCCGCGCTCGTTTACGGTCTGTACGACGGCGGCGGGCGACGCGGTATATCTGTCGCAGCTATCGACGGCTGCGCTTTCAAGACGCTGGAACGGCGAATGATCGGAGGGACCTGAATGGACGAAGAGAAGCTTTTGCGACCCGAGGCTGAAAACTACGACGCCTCGCAGATACAGGTGCTGGAGGGCCTTGAGGCCGTCAGAAAGCGCCCGGGCATGTATATAGGCTCGACGAGCTCGAGCGGCCTGCACCACCTCGTTTACGAGATAGTGGACAACGCCATCGACGAGGCTCTCGCGGGCTACTGCAGGCATATTTCCGTCGCCATCGAGGAGGGGGACGTCATCCGTGTCGAGGACGACGGCCGCGGCATCCCCGTCGATATCCAGCCGCAGACGGGCAAGCCCGCCCTCGAGGTCGTCTTCACGGTCCTGCACGCGGGCGGCAAGTTCGGCGGCGGGGGCTACAAGGTCTCCGGCGGCCTCCACGGCGTCGGCGCGAGCGTCGTCAACGCGCTCTCCGAGTGGCTGGAGGTCGAGGTCCACAAGGGCGGCAGCGTCTACCGAATGCGCTTTTCCCGCGGGGTAAAGACCGAGGATATGACCGTCGTCGGCAGGACCGACCGGGAGGGGACCATAGTCCGCTTCAAGCCCGACGGCGAGGTCTTCGAGGAGCTTGTGTACGACTACCAGACCCTCTTCAAGCGCATGCAGGAGCAGGCCTTCCTCAACGCGGGGCTGCACATCACCATAACCGACGAGCGCGCCGCGAGCGCGGAGCTCCCGGCTGACGAGCGCAGCGCCTCCCTCTGCTACGAGGGCGGCATACGCGAGTTCGTGCAGTATCTAAACCGCAACAAGACCCCCCTGCACCCCGACGTCATCTACGTCGCCGGCGCGCGGGAGGACAGCGAAGCCGAGATCGCGCTCCAGTATAACGACAGCTACAACGAGGTCATCGTCTCGTTTGCGAACAATATCCACACGCCCGAGGGCGGCATGCACGAGACGGGGTTCAAGACGGCCCTGACACGCGTGCTCAACGCCTACGGGAAGAAGACCGGCCTTCTCAAGGAGGGCGCCTCCCTCTCCGGCGAAGACTGCCGCGAGGGCATGAGCGCCATAATCTCCG
>JAEFAK010000085.1 GCA_016287555.1 Oscillospiraceae bacterium | reverse complement strand
CGCCTACTGGAGCTCCATGGAGGAGTTTTTTGACCAGATCACCCCCGCGCAGGGCGTGACCTGGAAGGAATACTGCGCCAAGGCGCCCTTTGAGTTTCTTCCCAAGAATGAGTGGAAGTCTTATTACGTATATCTCGAGCCGGATGAAGACGGCCTGCCGAAGGGATTCCCGACGCCTTCCCGCAAGTGCGAGATATACTGCGACGCATTTATCAAGCTCGGCCGGACGGGCGAGCCCTTCATGCCATATCCGCTGCCGCCCGCCGATGCTGACTATGAGCCGCTGCCTTATTACTCCGAGCCGACCGAAAGCCCGCTCGACGGCGGCCTCGCGGAGAAGTTCCCACTCGTCATGACAGGCGGCAGACTGCCCATGTATCATCATTCGACTCTGCGCAACATGCCGGGCATGCGTGAGATGAGCCCCGTCCCGGAGCTCTGGATATGCCCGGAGGACGCCGCAAAATACGGCGTAAAAAGCGGGGAATGGGTCTGGATCGAGTCGGCGAGAGGGAAGACCCGCGCCTCCGCTCTCGTTACAAGGGCCATAAGACCGGGGACGGTCTACATGGAGCGCTTCTGGTATCCGGAGACGCTCGATACGCCGACACACGGCTGGCGCGAGAGCAACGTCAACGTGCTCACGCGCTCCGGCCCGCCCTTCAACGACGTCATAGGGACGCACGTCCTGCGCGGCTTCCTCGTCAGGGTGTACCCGGCGGAAGGCGCGCCGGAGGGGATATTCACGGCGCCGGAGGATTTTTCCGGCTGGGTTGAAAACGGAAGGGGGCGCCTCAGATGAAAAAGCAGCTTGCCGTCATTTTCGACGCGGACGCCTGCATAGGCTGCAGGGCATGCCGCACTGTCTGCTCGCTCGCCCACGGCGACCCGCCCGGAGTATCGAGGATAAAGACCTATACCATGGGCCCGACGGGGGAATTCCCGCGCCTTTCGATGTATTTCATCTCCCTGGCCTGCCAGCAGTGCTCCGACCCGGCCTGCGTGAAAGCCTGCCCGACGGGGGCGTGCCTGAAAAGCGGGGAGGACGGAACGGTGCGCATAGACGCGAACAGCTGCGTCGGCTGCGGAGCATGCGCCCGCGCCTGCCCCTTCGGCGCGATAGATTTCTCGCTGCGCAGGCCGTTCAAATGCGACCTCTGCGCCGGAGGAACGCCCGCATGCGCGAGCGTATGCCCCGGCGAAGCGCTGCGCGTCGCGGACGTGACGGACTTTTCCGACAAAAACGCACATGCGCTGCGGGACGACAGCGGTCTCGGCCCGTCAGGACGCTTTATCCTGCGCGGCGCTGAGTGGATAGAGAAACTGCCGGCCGAGTTCGAGAAAAAACTGCGGGAGGGAAAATGCGATGAGTGACAGACCTTCTTCCGAAAGAGAAAAGCTGTACCGCTTCCTCGGCCGCATATACCTCATGGAGGTCGACGCCGAGCTTCTCGCCGCGCTGAAAAAGCTTTCTTTCCCGGCCTTCGATGCGCGGGACAATGCTGAAACGGAGCTCCTTGAGGGCTTCTCGCTGATGCGGAGCTTTATTCTCTCCGCGTCGGAGCCGGATCTCGACGATCTCGCCGCCGACTATGCGAAGACCTTCCTTGCCGCCGGAGACGCGACCGGCCGCGCCGCCTTTCCCTATGAGACGTTTTATACCGGCGGGGGCGGCATCGTCGAAAAAAAGCTGGAGGCGGCATACCTCGCGCGCGGACTGCGGCCCGACCCGGAAAAGTACCGCGTGCCCTTCGACCATATAGGGCTCATGCTCGAATACATGGGCCTGTTCTGCGCAGAGACGTGCGGCGCCTGCGGCATACTGCGCAAGGGCCTTCTGGCCGAGCAGCGCGCCTTCGTCGAGGAGCATCTCGCCGGCTGGACGGAGGCCTTCGCGGCCGACGTGCAGCGCTGCTCCGGGACGGACTTTTACCGCGGCGCGGCAAAAATGACCGACGCTTTCATAAAAAAAGAAACGGCGCTTCTCAGAGAGATCGCCGTATAAACGCAGAAAGGTACCTCCGTCGGAATACGAAATAAGGTGACCGAGACGGCCGGCAATGAAACAATGAACAAAGCAGACCGGTGTCCGGCAGGGAAAACATACATGGAATTAAAGCGCATCGACCAAAAACTGACTGTTTGCAAAGTGCCGGATGTTTCCGAAATAGACATGAACGCCGATTTCTGCTTTATAGGAAAGACGGACGAGGAAGTATCGTTGGTATGTCAAACAGATAAGACACCGCAGAAAACGACCGCCCGCGAAGACGGATGGCGCGGGTTTCGCATACAGGGGATTCTCGACTTTGCGCTGATAGGAATACTGGCGAGGCTTTCCGGGATCCTCGCGGAGCACGGGATCGGGATCTTCGCGGTATCGACATTTAACACGGATTATATCCTGGTGAAAGAAGAAAACTTCGGGCGGGCTTTGGAAGTGCTGGCTTCTGAAGGGTATAAAGTGGTATAGATCCAGGCCTGCCGGGAGGGCCTCCTGATGCCCGCAGTTACAGCGGGTACAGGTTATTTGCCACACTAGATAAAAGAGAGAGAACAGGCGCGGCCATCTGGCCGCGCCTGTTTCATTCCCTTATGAGCCGGGTATGGCCCCATCGGGCAACACCCTTATGCGGTGCGCCTTGACGGGAAAAACCTTTTTCGCTTTATTTAACTTCCTTGCGGTTTCGGAAAAGCTCCTCGATGAGCGCCGTAATGAATTTGCGCACCTCCGGCGCCTTGCGAAGGGAGCCGGCGAGCTTGAGCGTGCTGTGCAGCTTCTGCTCCGTGAGGTCCGTAACGGTCTGCGCCCCGGTCTTCCCGAGGACTTCGAAGAGATCGTCGATGAAGACGCGCCTCTCGTCGACGCTCATTTTCTCAAGCATGGAGTCAATGCTCTCGTCGAAGACCCTGCTACCGCGGCTGAGCTTTTCGCAGCGCTCGAATCTCGGGCCGAGCACGGCCCAGTTGAAGCCGTCGTGCGCCGCGAGGCCGGACTTGAGAGAGCGGACTATCTCGCAGCGTTCCTCCTGCATCAGCAGAGTGCCGACTAAGGAATGCTGGGGGAGAAAGAGCTTTATCTTCGGCCTTATCCGAAGGCATCCCTCGCTCTGCATGAAATCCGGCATGAAGCCGGGGCCGTCGTTGCTGTATACGGCCGAGATGCGCTCCTGCGTGCCGGGCGAGGTCTTCGCCGCCGCGTATACGGCGAGGTTGCCGCCCTTGGAGTGCCCGCCGACGATGAGCTCGCCGGGATACTGCTCAGCGGCCCAGTCAAGATAGGCGAGCGCATCTCTCTGAGCCGCGACGGTCTCCTCGACGCTCATGAGCATGTTTTCCTTCCAGGCTATGAGCGTGTCGTCCGTCCCGCGGAAGGAGACGTAGTGCCGCCCGTCGGGCAGGGTGACCGTCAGCGCCGAGAACTGCTCCGTTTCCTCGACGGCGTATTTGCGCCGGAAGCCGCTGAGCTTCAGGTCGCGGAAACGGACGGTATTCGCCGCCTCCCTTATGACGGGCATGATGCTCGCGGAGGCCAGCCTGCCGAGGTAATCTCCCTTTTTTCCGTACTTGGCCTCATAGAGGTCGAGAGCGAGACTGAGCGGGATCTCCCGCGAGTCTTCGGGCACGATTCCGGTGAGATCCGGCGTACCTATCTTTGCAACGATGTAGTTGTCGACCTCGTTGAAGGGCGAACAGTCAAAGCTGAGGTCGCCGCGCCAGGCGAGGTAATCCTTTATGACTGCCATTTCAGTTTCCTCCGTTTCCAGAGCCGCTTCCGGGTACGAGCGATGCAAGGATGCCGTATAGCTCAGGGCAGACGTTTCTGAGCCTTACCACTCTCCTGTTCCCATCGAGGAAGCAATGCTCCGAAGTGCCCTCGAATACCGTCGCTCCGGCGGAGTTCGTCATCAGATACTCCAGCTTTAGCACAGCTCCCCGCAGCTCCACGACGGAGACGCGGATCGTTATCTCCTCGGGAAAGACAGAAGCCGCCCTGTATCTGCCGCCTATCGACACGACCGGAGAAACGAGCCCTTCGGCCTCAAGTTTTTCGAAGCCCCACCCGATCTGCCTGAGGAAGTCCACGCGGGCCTCCTCCATCCAGCGCACATAGTTGGAGTGATGGACTATGCCCATCTTATCCGTCTCGTAGTACTGGACGGTATGTACGTAAGGTGCCATTGACCTGACCTCCGGTCGATAGGTTGTGACGCTCTGTGCGCCTTACCGACACTTTAACACACAGAAGAACGGTACGCAAGCGGATAGGCTTTGGCGCGATTGACAAAAACACATTTGATATGATACGTTTATTGAAAAGCGCACCTGTTCTGGATAAAGAGGGAATATTATGAACGGCAGATCGATAAAAAGGAACATCCTAAAGCTGATCATAGCGGTCGTCATCATCCTGCTTTGCGGGGCCGCCGGGTATTTTCTCGGCATTTTCAAGAAATTGGCCGAAGAGCAGGGCGCGCTGAAGGTCGTACCAGAGACGATACTGCGTCTCGTTCTGATGACGGCCTTTATGATAGCTCTGAATGCAATTCTCCAGCTAATCATAAACACGATTAAGAGCAAAAAGAAAAGGACACAGACGCTCACAACGGTCGCTGCGAGCCTTATCAAATACCTTATCGTTATCGTGGCGATCATATGGGGACTCGCCATCCTCGGAGTCAACGTAGGAACCATTTTTGCCGGCGTCGGGATCCTGGCACTCGTACTGGGCTTCGGAGCTGAGAGCCTCGTCTCCGATCTGGTGACTGGCGCATTCATTCTTTTCGAGAACCAGTATAACGTGGGCGACATAGTCGAACTCGACGGCTACCGCGGCACAGTCGACTTCGTAGGCATCCGAACGACGGGAATACGCGATGTCGGAGGGAACGTCAAGATCATAAACAACTCAGACATAAAGAACATCATCAACCGCTCCGAAAGAAGCTCCGTCGCCGTTACGACGGTGGGGATACATTATGCGATGAACATAGAAGAAGTGGAGAAGAAGATCCCGGATATCCTGAATAAGATAAAAGAACGCAACAGGGATGTCTTTATCGGGGAAGTCAACTACCTCGGCGTAGAGGAGCTTGCGGATTCCAGCGTGACGCTTAAGTTCACCGCGGAGGTCGAGGAAAAGAACATATTTACGGGAAGGCGCCTGCTCAACCGCGAGATCAAGGCGCTATTCGACGATGCGGGCATCGAGATAGCCTTCCCGCAGATGGACGTACACATGAAGTGAGGAGCCGGCAACCATGTCGGAAAAGCAGAGAAAAACGATGCGCGACGAGTATTTCGACCCTGGCTGCGAATACTTCGCCCCCGGCAGGAAATTCAGCGGCGGGAGCGCGCTTTTTCCGGTCGGCAGCGCGATGCGTGACCCGCAGGAGGAGCTGTTCGACCCCGGCAAAGAATTTTTCGAGACCGAACAGGGATCCGTCAGACACGGGAAAAAAGGGAAGAAACGCAGTAAAAACACGATGACGGTACTGATAGCGGCGGTCGTCGCCGCCGTTGGTATATCCTCGACCGGAGCCGCCGTTCCCGATGAGACGGAACAGCTGCCGCCCGAACCGACTGCGGAGATCGCCGTGCCTGCTCCGACGTCCGCAGTGACTCCGGAACCGAAGCCCTCGCTCAAGCCCGATCCGTCTGCGGATGACAGTTTCCTCGACGGCCGTTTTGAGGACATAAGCCTGTTGGTAAGTGCCGAAAGCCACACAAGCGCCGCATTCGCCGGCGCGGACACGCGGACAGTCACGGAAAAGACCGCGGAGCCGTAAAAGCAAACAATAACTCGGAGATATCGTCCGCAGACCGCACGGTTTGCGGACGCTTGCGTCAGGTTGATTTTGGAAAACACCTATGCTATCATCATAGGCGTCTTTCAAACGCCGCTGAAAGGAGAGAGCAGCCCGTGAAAAGAGAGAACGGCGTCGAGGGTGAAAAGAGAAGCTTTATCAGCTGGTTAAACAACGTTTTTCTGTTTTACTACGCAAAGTGGGTGCTCGTAGGCCTCATCGCGGTGGCTGTCATCCTGTTTATAACCCTCGAGGGAGGCGGCAGGAAGATAAAGTACGATTTCCAGATGGGGATCATAGTCTCCGGCGGCATTTCATGGGACAGCACCGAGCAGCTGCGCGGCCTTGTGGAGAAAGCGGCAGGCGACGTGAACGGCGACGGAGAGGTCCAGATCGACGTTCAGATCGTAAATCTCGGCGATATCGAGCAGGCTGAGGCCAATCAGTACAAGGTCATGGTGCTCATGAGCCAGCATGAATACACGCTCTATATCCTTGACGAGGAGATGAGCCGTCACTACAGCGATCTTGAATACTTTGACGATCTTAGAAACTACGGCTTTACGCCGGACGAGAAGATACCGTACCGGATCGACGTCAACGATGCGGCCGTTATCAGGGACATCGCCGCGCCGTATCATTTTTATGCCTGCCTCTTCGACTGGGCGGCGATAGGCAAGGGCAAGCAGGAACGCACGGATGCCGCCCTGCGAGTCATCAGCGCGCTGCTCGATGACCGGACGGTAGATGTCCCGGTGCTCGTGCCGGCTCCGTAACGGGGTGTAGGATATGGAACGTATCACAAGCAGGTCCAATCCGGAAGTCCGCTTTCTGCGCCGTCTTGGAGAGGACGCAGGATTACGCGCGGCCAAGGGCATGATGCTCTGCCGAGGAAAAAAGCTTCTGGGCGAGGCGCTCGCGGCGGGGCTCGTGGTGGATACCGTGGCTTTTTCAGGCGATGTGACTCCGCACGCCGGCTGCGCCCGGCTCATAAGCATGCCGGAGGACCTTATCGACTATATATCAAAAGGGGAACCAGAGCTCCTGTTTTCCTGCCGTATCCCCGAAAGCCGCGGAGCGGCGGAGAGCGCGGTGGTGCTCGAGGAGGTGCAGGATCCGGGAAATGTCGGGACGGTCATACGCACGGCAGCCGCGTTCGGAGTGGATACAGCCGTGCTGGTGGGCGCTACCGCAGACCCTTACGGACCCAAGGCGCTGCGCGCCTCTATGGGCGCGGCTTTCCGGGTGAACATCATAAAAACGGATCTTGAAGGGCTGGGCGGTCTCCTTGAGGACAGCGGCCTGACGCTGTACGCTGCAGTCCTTTCGGAAGACGCCACGGACATAAGGGACGCCGAACGTATGCCAAGGGCCGCGCTTGCGGTCGGCAACGAAGGTCACGGTCTCTCGGACGCCCTTCTGGCGTTGTGCGCGAGAAAGGTCATCATCCCGATGCGCGAGGAGACGGAGTCTCTCAACGCCGCCGCGGCCGCCGCCGTGGCGCTCTGGGAACTCTTCGGTAAAGAACTCTGAGCTGCGGACAGCTCCGAAAAAAGAGGTTGACAAGCCCGTAACCTTAGAATATATTGACTAACAAGTAAAAAAGGGACGGTTTCC
>JAEFAK010000084.1 GCA_016287555.1 Oscillospiraceae bacterium | reverse complement strand
GCTTCTGCATCTCGGACCTGCTTCCGCATCTCGCCGCCGGGCAGATGAAAAAGTCCCTCGCCGAGGGCTTCACCGGCGAGGAT
Organism: Oscillospiraceae bacterium; assembly: GCA_016287555.1. Classification (GTDB taxonomy): domain Bacteria; phylum Bacillota; class Clostridia; order Oscillospirales; family Oscillospiraceae; genus RGIG7949. The sequence goes on along the minus strand of JAEFAK010000084.1, from coordinate 7,397 downwards.
CTCAACATCATCATCGGCACCCGCCCCGATCCGGAAAAGGGCGAGGACAGGGTCAAGCTCGCGATAATGAAGCTCCTCAACGAGAAATACGGGATAATAGAGGAGGATTTCCTCTCCGCCGAGCTCATGGCCGTCCCCGCGTTCGACGTCGTGGATATCGGCTTCGACCGCTCCCTCGTCGGCGGCTACGGCCACGACGACAGGGTCTGCGCCTATGCCGAGCTCGCCGCCATACTCGACCTCGAGCGCCCGGTAAGGACGGCCGTATGCCTTCTCGTGGATAAGGAGGAGGTCGGCAGCACGGGCGTGACGGGCATGCAGTCCGAGGCGTTCGACCGCTTCATGGATTCCCTCTGCGGAGATACGAGGCTCTATGACTGCTATGCAAGGTCCTTCTGCCTCTCGGCCGACGTGTGCAACGCGTTCGACCCGAACTACGCCTCCGTCTCCGAAAAGCGCAACGCAGCCCAGCTCAACCACGGGCTCGGCATCGTCAAGTTCACCGGCTCGCGCGGCAAATCCGGCGCGTCCGACGCCTCCGCCGAGGTCGTCTCCCGCGTGCGCACGATGTTCGCGAAGGCGGGCGTGGTCTGGCAGCTCGCCGAGCTCGGCAAGGTCGACGCCGGCGGCGGAGGGACGGTCGCGATGTTCACGGCAGTCCGCAATATCGACACGATAGACGCGGGCGTCCCCGTCATAAGCATGCACGCGCCCTTCGAGATAATCTCCAAGGCCGACGCCTACATGACCTACAAGGGCATGCGCGCCCTCTACGACTGCGAATAACAGAGCCTGAGCGCCCCTTCCGCAAAGCCGCGGAGGGGGCGCTTTGCCATATCCGAAAAGGGGAAAAGCCGGCGATAATTGCATATCGCCCATGCGGGTGATAAAATAAAAGGCAGGAAGAAAACAGGAAGGAAAACAGAAAGGGAAGGAAGAATATGAAAAGGATACCTTTTTCCGAGGATGAGCTGAGAGTCATCGGCACGCATCCCGCCGCGACGCAGAGCAGGGGCGTCGCTCCGCCCGTGCTCAATACTCCCGTTACGCCCAGAGAGAACGTCCGCCTCGCCTGGAAGCGGGAGGGCGCCTTCTGGATCCCGCAGAGCGCCGATTTCGCGACGATGGGCCCCCGCGTCATCATAGACAACGTCGCGCGCGCCTTCTGCTTCGACTGCGGCCCCGCTCTGACGGACGAAGAGAAGGGCGGCAGGGACATGTTCGGCATCGAATGGGTCTACGTCCCCGTCGTCGGCGGCTCCATGGTCAAGCCCGGCTCGCCGACCCTCGTGGACGCAAACGACTGGCCCGAGGTCATCAAGTTTCCCGACGTCTCAAAGTTCGACTGGGACGAGTGCGGCGAGGTCAACGCGCGTCTGAACGAGACGACGCGCTCTTTCTCCGTGACGATACTCAACGGCCTATATGAGCGCATGATCTCCTTCATGGACTTTGAAAACGCCGCGCTCGCCCTCATCGACGACGAGCAGAAGGAAGCCGTCCACGCGCTGCTCAATAACCTCGCCGATATGTACATTGATATCATTGGCCGCTTCAAAGAGAAGTTCAGCAACCTCGACGGCGTCCTCTTCCATGACGACTGGGGCTCCCAGCGAGCGCCGTTCTTCTCTCTGGACACCTGCATGGAGATGATAGTCCCATATCTGAAGAAGGTCGCGGATTTCTGCCATTCAAAGGGCCTCTGGTTCCAGCATCACTGCTGCGGCAAGAACGAGCTGCTCGTTCCCGCCATGATAGAGGCGGGCGTCGATATGTGGGCTCCCCAGCGCATGAACGACGTCGACATGCTGCGCGAAAAGTACGGCGACAGGATCATGTTCGGCGCCTTCGGTCCGGACCTTCCGAGGGATCTGAAGCCCGACGAGATCGACGCAGCCGCCAAGGCGCTCGTCGACAAGTACGCTCCGGGCTTCGACGAGAAGCCGGTCTTCCTGTCGAACATGTTCCCGCCTCCGGGCTTCACCGACGCCGTCTATAAATACGGCCGCAAGGCTCTCTGCGGCTGAAAACGGGGCCTCAGGGCCGGAAAAATCTCAAAAAATGCCTTTTTTTCTCCGCGCCGTCCGTAATATTTGACAAAGCGTTTGCATATTATGTAAAGCTGTGTTAAAATGAAAGGACGGCGCGGAGCGCGCTTTTGGGTTTCAGAAATGACTTTGGGATTTGTCCTGCTTCTGGGCCTCGTTCAGGCTCTGACGGAATTTCTGCCGGTGTCCAGCTCAGGGCACCTCTCCATCCTGCAAAACCTCTTCGGCCTGGAAAAGGCCGGGCAGCCGGACTTGCTGCTCGAAATCATGCTCCATTTCGGGACGCTCATCTCCGTCGCAGTCATGTACCGCCGCGACATTCGGGACATGGCGAAGGCTCTCGGAGGCGTCCTCCGCCGCCGCAGTCGGGGCTCCCCGCCCGTGACGCCCGCGGAGAGAGGCTCCGCGAGGCTCATCCTCCTCGTCCTGATCGGGTCGCTGCCGCTGCTCGCCGTCATTCCCGTCAGGGAATACATAGAGAGCCTTTACGGCAGCCTGACCTTCGTCGGCGCCGCGCTCATCGTGACGGGGATCGTGCTCTTCGCGTCCGACAGAACGGAAAAAGGGGAGAAGGACGAAAACTCGGCTTCGCTCCTCGACGCGCTGCTCGTCGGCTGCCTGCAGGCCGCCGCGACGGCGCCGGGCATATCGCGCTCAGGCTTGACGGTGAGCTGCGGGCTGATGCGCGGCTTCGAAAGGAGCTTCGCCGTCCGCTTTTCCTTCCTCGTGTCCGTTCCCGCCGTGCTGGGCGCCAACGTGCTCAGCCTCGTCGGCGCGCTGAGAGACGGCATAGACCTGTCGATGCTCCCGATATATCTCGCGGGGGCGGCCGCAGCCGCCGCTGTCGGCTGCTTTGCGATAAGGCTCGTCAGCCTGCTCGCTGAAAAAGACAGATTCGGCCGCTTTGCCTGGTACTGCTGGGCAGTCGGCGCGGCCGTACTCACCGCTTCATTTTTCATTTGATCTTCACACGAACCACAGAGGTGATTTGATTGGCGACAAAGAAGAAAAAAAGCTCGGCCTCCTCGACGAAGACCTCCCGGACGACGAGAAAGAGGACGCCTGCGAGGACCTCGTCCAAGCCCGCGCAGCCCAAGAGGCGCGAGATAGGCGCCGTGGTATGTGCCGTGCTCGGCGTGTTCTCTCTGCTGAGCCTTTTCAAGTTTGCAAACGACGGATGGTTCCTCGGCGTTTTCAAGCATTTCATGACGGGCCTTATCGGCGCGGGATATTATATCCTCCCGTTCGCCCTCATCGGCTGCGCGATCATCCTCGCGTTCCACAGAGGCAGACCCGTGCGCCTTCGCGTTGCCTGCACGCTGCTCATCCCGGTCGCGTTCGGAATACTCTGCTATCTTTTCTCCTCCAAGGCCGCCGCATGGGAGGCTCCCGGATTTTCCGAAATGTTTTCCGGCTGGAAGGACAACGTCATGCAGAGCGGCGTCATAACGGGTTATCTCGCCGTGCTCTTCAGGTCGCTGTTCAGCAAGGCGGGCGCCGCCATAGTCTTCATCGTTCTGCTCATATTCTTCGTGCTGACCGCCTTCAACCTGACTGTCAGCAAGATAGCCGAGTCGGTCAAGAACCGTCCGCATCTTGAATATACGCCGGAGCCGGAGCCCGAAAAGCCCCTGCCCCCGATAGTCAAGCCCGGCGTCAAGAAGCCCCGCAAGGTCTTCGACGCCGAAAATGCCGAGGAGCTGCCCGCCGCCCCGCTGACGGGGAAGAGCGGCGCGGGCATAGACGTGCCCGTGGACGGCCCCATCAGGCCCGCAAGGGAGTCGAGCGCATGGTTCGACCCCAATCCCTCCGTCGCGACGCCCGATCAGGTCGTCAAGGGCAGAAGGGGCGCCGTCAAGCCCCCCGTTCCCATTGCGGAGGAGCCTGAGCCCGTCATCGATCCGATCCCCGTTCCCGTACCTGCTCCGGCTCCCGCCCCTGCGCCAGTTCCCGCCCCCGCTCCCGAGCCCAAGCCCGCGAAGCTGAGCAAGGAGGACAAGGCCGAGGCAGAGGCCGAGGTAGCCGCTGATATTGAAAAGAATCTCGACGAGCCGGAGCGCCCGGCCTATATATTCCCGCCGCTCAGCCTTCTGACGGAGGGCTCGCCCTACGGCGCGCTCGACGGCGCGGAGGAGACGCGGCTCAACGCCCAGCGCCTTTCCGGCGCGCTGCGTAGCTTCGGCATTAACGCCGAGATCTGCAACGTGACCCGCGGCCCGTCCGTAACGCGCTACGAGGTCGAGCTCGAGCAGGGCGTCAAGCTCAATAAGCTGACCGGCCTTGCCGACGATATCGCCCTCTCCCTCGGCGCGACGGGCGTGCGCATCGCGCCCGTGCCCGACAAGATAAGCATCGTCGGCATCGAGGTCCCGAACAAGCTGACGAACATCGTCACCCTGCGCGAGATAATCGGCTCGGACAAGTTCCGCCAGGCGACCTCCCCGCTCTCCTTCGCCATAGGCAAGGACATAGGCGACTCGCCCGTCGTCGGGGACATCTCCAAGCTGCCGCACATGCTCATAGCCGGCACGACCGGCTCCGGCAAGTCCGTCTGCATGAACTCGCTGATAATCTCCCTGCTCTATAAGTCCTCGCCGGAGGACGTGCGCCTCATCATGGTCGACCCGAAGATGATAGAGCTCGGAGTTTATAACGGCATCCCGCATATGCTCATCCCCGTCGTGACCGACCCGAAGAAGGCCGCCGGCGCGCTGCAGTGGGCCGTCATGGAGATGCTCAAGCGCTACAAGCTCTTCTCCGAGTCCGGCGCGCGCGACCTGCAGAGCTATAACGAGACGGTCTCCATGACCGCCGGCGGCAAGAAGCTCCCGCGCATCGTTGTCCTCATAGACGAGCTGGCCGACCTCATGCTCGTCGCCGCCAAGGACGTCGAGGAGAGCATCTGCCGCGTCGCCCAGATGGGACGAGCCTCCGGCATCCACCTCGTCATCGCGACGCAGAGACCGTCCGCCGACGTCATCACCGGCCTTATGAAGGCGAACATCCCCTCGAGGATAGCCTTCGCCGTCGACAGCTCGCTCAACTCCCGCATCATCCTCGACCAGACCGGCGCGGAAAAGCTCGTCGGCAAGGGCGACATGCTCTATTTCCCGCTCGGCGCGGGCAAGCCCATGCGCGTGCAGGGCACCTTCGTGACCGACCGCGAGCGCGAGGACGTCATCGAGTTCGTCAAGAACGCCTGCCCGGCGGAGTACGACGAGGCCATCAATCAGGAGATCGAGCGCAACGCTCAGGGCAAGGACAAGGGCGCCAAGACCGTCGCCGACGTGGACGAATCCAGTGCCGCGCCCGACGACGACGCCGACGAGATGCTCGACGACGCCGTCAACGTCGTCCTCGAAAGCGGCATGGCCTCCGTCTCCATGCTCCAGCGCAGACTCAAGCTCGGCTATTCGCGCGCCGCGCGCATCGTCGATCAGATGGAGGAACGCGGCATCGTCGGCCCCTTCGAGGGCTCCAAGCCGCGCCCGCTGCTGATAACCCGCGAGGAGTGGGAGGCCCGCAAGAGCGGCGCCGCCCCCGCCCCGCAGATGACCATGTTCGAGGAAGACGGGGAGGAATAAGTCCCGACAGGACAATGACCCATGGTAAAGGAATATGCAAGCGGAGAGGCCTTTCTCGAGGAGAACAGGCCTCTCCTTGATACAGACAAATACCGCGCCGTGTTTTTCTACGCCGACGCGGAGCTCATCAGGACCGCGGACAGGGAAAACTACGCCCTGCGCGCCGAGGACGGGGAGAAGACGCTTCTCGCCATAAGGGCCGAGCCCTTCGCGACCGTGCTCTTCGGCTCGCCGGAGCTCGCGCCGGAGCTCTTCGGCTATATCATGGACCGTGGCTTAAAGCTCGGAACGTACTTGTGCGGCGAGGACGTCGGGGACGCCGCCGCGGCCTTCCTCGCGGAAAAGTACGGCCTGAAATACTCCGAGGGCCTCGCCATGGACTTCATGGAGGCGTCCGAGGTGACGGAGCCCTCGTCGGAGGGCATCGAAGTCCCGACCGGGAGCGACCTCGATGAGATCTGCGCGCTGCTGGAGCGCTTCATAGCCGACTGCGGCCTGCTCGATACGGTCGACCGCGCCGGAGTGGAAAAAACGCTCGGCCGCTTCCGCGTCCTGCGCAGGGACGGCCTCATCGTCAGCATGGCCAAGTCCGTACCGTCGACGGGAAACTCGGCCCGGATAAGCGACGTCTATACCCGTCCGGAGTTCCGCGGGCAGGGCCTCGCGCGCAGAGTCGTCAATACGCTCAAAAACGAGATACTGGCAGCCGGGAATAAAGCGACTCTCAACGTCGACAAGGCCAATCCCTACAGCAACCGCCTCTACGCCTCCCTCGGCTTCAAAAAGCTCTTCTCCCAGGGAGAATACCGCAAAGCGCTGTAAGATCGCGAAAAAAACCGCCCGAAGGAGCAATCCTTCGGGCGGTTCTATGTAAACGCATGAGGCTTTTTTTAGCGTATCAGGTTATGGAGCGCGATCCCCTCCGCTTTTACCTGAAAGCGGGCCACCGCACAAGCGCTATAATGACCACATGCTTTAATGTGACGAATTATGCGGGTTTCCGGTCTGTATAGGTGAAAGGCCTTATCACAGGGGAAAGGAGCTCAACATGGAAGATCACCGCATCGTAGACTTGTATTGGGCGCGCTCAGAAAAAGCCATATCTGAAACTGCCGACAAGTACGGACGGTATTGTTATTCTATCGCCTTCAACATTCTACATAGCAATGAAGACAGTGAAGAATGTGTTAATGATACCTATCTGAACGCATGGAACGCTATGCCGGATCAACGACCAAGCAAACTGTGCGCTTTTCTCGGCAGGATCACCCGCAATCTCTCATTGAAAAGGTGGGAAAAATATACAGCCGAAAAGCGCGGTGCCGGACAGGTCCCGCTTGTGCTCGATGAATTGCAGGAATGTGTTCCCGCCGCAGAAAGCACAGATCACATCGTTGATGACCTTGTGCTGGCAGACCTGCTGAACCGCTTTCTCGCATCTTTGAATGAGGAAAAAAGAAGAATCTTTATGCGACGGTATTGGTATCTTAGCCCTATCTCAGAAATTGCAACAGATTTTTCGGTCTCAGAAAGCAAGGTGAAAATGTCGTTGCTTCGTTCCAGAAATGAATTAAAGCTGCTGCTTGAGAAAGAAGGTATTGAGCTATGAAAGAAAAACGCATTTTGAATGCGCTTGAGCGTGTGGATGAAAAATACATTGAAGAAGCTACACCGGCAAAACAAAAGTCTAAAAAGCCCGTTTGGGTTATATGGGTCGCCGCTGCCGCATGCTTATGCTTAGCCGTTGGGATCGCCGTTCCCCGTC
>JAEFAK010000083.1 GCA_016287555.1 Oscillospiraceae bacterium | reverse complement strand
AGATGGAAATGAACCGGAGCTCCTCAAGCGGGATGCCCGATTCCTCGGCGACTATCGCCATGAGCTGCGCGGCGACGCGGTCGGGCACGCCGCAGAGCCTCACTTCCCCGCCGTAGCGGACGGTCGGTGGCGCGGCGGGCGCAGACGGAGCGGCGGCCGCGGGCGCGGCATAGCTGACGGGCGCGGCGGAATACTGCACGGCCGTCCCCGGGACGGAGACGACGTTTATCGGGGCGGGCTTTCCCGCCCGGACCGCGAGCACGACCGCGCATATCGCTATGACGGCGACGAGGCAGACCAGCGCGATCAGCAGACCTTCAACAGTCGTAAGCATCGGCCGCACCTCAGTCCACGCGGCGGATGGAGTACGCCGTCGAGCTGTTTTCGCGCTTCTCGCGCTCGGCGAAGAACTTCTCCGTGACCTGCGGGAAGGCGAGCCAGCTGAGCACGTCCTCGTCGCAGCGGGCCTTGCTGCCGAGCTCGGCCTTCGCCTTCTCGAACACGGGCTCGAGCGTGTCGGCGAAGCGGCCCTCGATGGGCTTCTCGTCGCCGAGGACCATGTGCAGCACGTCCTGATCGACGGGGCCCGGAGGCGTCCCGTACTCGCCGCGCAGGTATGCCTTTATCTCCTTGGAAACGCGCTTGTAGCGCTCGCCGACGAGCACGTTCGTGACGGCCTGGACGCCGACTATCTGGCTGGTCGGGGTGACGAGCGGCGGATAGCCCATGTCCTTGCGCACGCGCGGGGTCTCCATGAGGGCGTCCTCGAATTTGTCCATGGCGTTGGCGGTCTTGAGCTGGCTGATGAGGTTGGAGAGCATGCCGCCGGGGACCTTGTAGACGAGGGCGTTGGTGTCGGTCTTGAGAACGACGGGGTCGAGAAGGCCCGAGGCGAGGCACTCGGCGGAGTAGTCCTTGAAGCCGTTGTTGACCTCGTGGAGCACGTCCTCGTTGACGCCGACCTCATAGCCGAGCTGCTTCAATGCGTAGGCGAGCGTCTCCGTCGCGGGCTGGCTCGTGCCGCCGGAGAAGCAGGATATGGCCGTGTCGATGACGTCGGCGCCGGCCTCGACGCCCTTGAGGAGCGTCATGAACGCGAGGCCCGTCGTGCAGTGGGTATGCAGGATGACGGGGAGGTCGCAGGAGTCCTTGATATGGGAGACGAGATCATAGGCCTCGGCGGGGCTCATGACGCCCGCCATGTCCTTGATGCATATCGTCTGGCAGCCCATCTCCTTGAGCTCGAGGCACATCTGCGCGTACTTTTCGAGCGTATGGACGGGGCTCTGCGTATAGGAGATGCAGCCGGAGGCTATCGCGCCCCATTTGAGCGTCTCCTCGACGGCGAGCTTTATGTTGCGCAGGTCGTTGAGCGCGTCGAAGATGCGGATGATGTCGATGCCGTTCTTGACGCTGAGCTCGACGAACTTCTTGACCATGTCGTCGGGATAGTGCCTGTAGCCGAGCAGGTTCTGCCCGCGCAGCAGCATCTGGCACTTCGTGTTGGGGAGCCTGGCGCTTATCTTGCGCAGGCGCTCCCACGGATCCTCGCCGAGGAAGCGCAGGCAGCTGTCGAACGTCGCGCCGCCCCACATCTCGACGGAATAGTAGCCCGCGCGGTCGATGGCCGGAAGAACGGGCTCCATGACCGAGTACGGCATCCTCGTCGCTATGAGCGACTGCTGCGCGTCGCGCAGGACCGTCTCGGTAAATTCGACCTTGTGTTTCATGGTTTCACTCCTGTAAAGGGTTCTTTTTTATTTTTGAAAAACGCCTCGGGAAGCCCTCCGGCGTCATTTCAGACTTTTTTGCGACGACCGCGGCATAGGCTATGCCGTCGGCCTCGTAGCTCTCGACGGAATACTCCGGAGCGCCGAGCCTTCGCAGCGCGAAGGCGGCCTCGGCGGCCTCCCCGGCGCAGTCGGCGCCCTTCATGGCGACGAAGACCCCGCCCTGCTTCACCAGCGGGACGCAGAGCTCCGAGAGGGTATTCAGCCGCGCCACCGCGCGGGACACGGCGGCGTCGAAGCTCTCGCGCCAATCCGGCAGCAGAGCGAGCTCCTCCGCGCGGCCGCAGACGCAGAGCGCGTTTTTTATGCCCAGCTCGGCGCAGGCCTCCTCGAGGAAGGCGACGCGCTTTTCGCGCGCGTCGAGCAGGGTAAATTCCGTATCGGGCATGGCGGCGGCAAGCGGCAGGCCGGGAAAGCCCGCCCCGCTGCCGACGTCGACGACCCGCCCGCCGCGGGGCAGAAAGCGCTCCACGGCGAGCGAATCGAGGATATGGCGCGATACTATCTCCTCGACCGTGTCAGCGCCCGTGAGGTTCATGTCCTCATTGCGGCGCAGCAGCAGCCGGGCGTAATCGAGCAGTACGGGCGTCATACGGTCGGAAGGCGGTAGAATATCCGCCAGTTCTCGGTCAGCTCGATGGTCTCGTACTCCGTCGTGTTGCCGAGGTCCTTCTCATAGATTATCCCGTATACTCCGTCGGCGTAATAGCCGCAGTAGAACAGCACGGCCTTGTCCGTCACTTCCACGCCGGACACGCGCGTGCCGCTCTCATATTCCCCCATGACGGCCTCGAGCGCGGCGGTCTTCTCCGCGGACAGGACCTCGGACGCGGGGCGGGGCTCCTCCCCGTCCACGTAGGGCGCGCCCGCCCTGTCGGCGACGACGCTCAGTCCGACGTCGTCAAAAAGCAGGAAGGCGCAGTCCTGAAGGTCGTCGAAGCGCTCCAGAAAGCCGGTCTTGGCCTCTATCATGAGGTCCTGGAAGGTCTCGTAGGCCACGGTCTTCCTGTCCGTGCCGAGGGCGACGTGGGTCCCGCGCCAGAAGAGCAGGCCCGCGGCTATGACGGCGAGGCAGATCAGGATCGCCTTGGTCGTAGTCTTCATTATTTGCCCTCGCGAAGAAGGTCGCGGATCTCGGTAAGGAGCTCCTCGGTCGTCGGAGCGGCCGGCTCCTCGGGCGCGGGCTCCTCAGCCTCGGCCTCTGCGGCGAGCTTCTCGGCCTTTTTCTTCTCGGCGGCCTCGCGGGCGCGGTTGAAGGCGCGGACGATGAGGAACACGATGAGCGCGATGATGATGAAGTCGATTATCGTGCTGATGAAGGTGCCGATGCCGATGGTGACGGCCTCCTTGACGACCTCCTCGCCCTCCATGACGGCCTCGCGGAGCGTTATGTTCAGCTTGCTCAGATCGGCGCCGCCGAAGATGAAGCCGATGAACGGCATCACGACGTCGTTGACGAGGGAGGCGGTGATCTTGCCGAACGCGCCGGCTATGATGACGCCTATCGCCATGTCGAGGACGTTGCCGCGGGTTATGAATTCCTTGAATTCCTTGACTATGCCCTTCTTTTCTTTCTCTTCCTTAGCCATTTCTGTTTTCCTCCTAAAATGTTTTTCAGGATCGCCTGCGCGGATTTTTACGGTTTTGCGCTGTAAACACGGCCTCCGGCGCGGGATTGATTACGAAAAATCGTAACGACCCGCCCGAAATTGCCAAATATAGGAAATTACTTCGTGTCCTTCGTGATGACCTCGATGCCGCCGAGGTACTTGCGCAGGACCTCCGGGACGACGACGGAGCCGTCGGCGCGCTGGTTCTGCTCGACGAGGGCGGGCAGGATGCGCGAGGTCGCCAGACCGCTGCCGTTGAGCGTGTGGACGAACTCGATGCGCCCGTCGGCGCGTTTCACGCGCATCTGGCCGCGGCGGGCCTGGAAGTCGCGCGCGTTGGAGACGGAGGAGACCTCCTTATAGCCGTTCATGGAGGGGATCTGTATCTCGATGTCGTAGGTGCGCGCCATGCTGGCCGAGCAGTCGCCCGCGGCGAGCTTGACCGTCCTGAAATGGAAGCCGAGGCCGCTGACGAGCCGCTCCGCCTTCCCCACCAGCTCCTCGAAGGCCTCGTCGGACTTCTCGGGCAGCGTGTACTGGACCATCTCGACCTTGTTGAACTGGTGGCCGCGGACCATGCCGCGCTCGTCGCTCCTGTAGGAGCCCGCCTCGCGGCGGAAGCACGGCGTATAGCTTATATATTTCTTCGGCAGGTCGGCTTCGGCGAGTATCTCGTTCCTGTGCAGGGAGACGAGCGCCGCCTCCGCCGTCGGGAGCATATAATGCACGCGGTCGTCGGTCGGGTTGGCTATCTTATAGACCTCGTCGGCGAACTTGGGGAACTGCCCCGCCGTCAGCCCGCATTCGTACTCGAGCATGTGCGGGACGAGCATGAGCTCGTAGCCGTCGGCGATGTGGGTGTCGATGAAATAGTTGAGCAGCGCCCACTCGAGGCGCGCGCCCATGCCGCAGTAGACCCAGAAGCCGCTGCCGGCGAGCTTCGTGCCGCGCTCATAGTCGATGAGACGCAGCGAGGTGCACAGGTCCACGTGGTGCTTCGGCTCGAAATCGAACTTATGGGGCTCGCCGAAGTAGCGCAGGGGCTCGTTGTTCTCCTTGCCGCCCGGTTTCAGGTCGGGATCGGGCAGGTTCCAGAGGCCGAGCATGAGGTCGGTGTACTCCTTTTCGACCTCGCCGAGCTTCGCGTCGCACTCCTTGACCTCGGCGCCGAGCTCCTTCATGCGTGCGAAGAGCGCAGTCGTGTCGCCGCCCTCCTTTTTTATGCGCGGAACGTCGGAATTGAGCTTGTTGCGCTCGGATTTCATCTGTTCCGTGCGGAAAATGAGGTCGCGGCGGAGCTTGTCGAGCTCCAGGATGCGGTCGATGTCCGCGTCGGAGTCGGCTCCCTTGTCCCTCAGACGGCGCTTGACGCCCTCCGGATCGTCTCTGATGAGCTTGATATCTAACATTTTTGCTCCTCGATTCGCTTACTTTATTTTCTTCAAGGCGGCTATCACCTTGTCGAGATCTTCGTTTCCGTAGTATTCGACCTCTATGCGGCCCTTTTTGCGCCCCTCGACGATGCGCACGCGCCTTCCGAGCTCGCCCGTGAGCTCATGGGAGAGGCTTTCCGCGTAGATGGACGGCGCGGAGCGCTTCGTGGGCTTTTTCGAGGCCCCGCGCACGGCGGCCTCCACCTGACGGACGCTGAGACCGCGCTGGACGGCCTCTTTGGCGAGCTTTATCATGGCCGCGTCGCCGTCCAGCCCGAGCAGGGCGCGCGCATGGCCGGCGCTGAGTTTGCCGGAGCTCACGAGCTCCCTGACCTCGGCGGGCAGACCCAGCAGACGCAGGGCGTTGGCCACGGCGGGACGCGACTTCCCCACGCGCTCGGCGCACTGCTCCTGCGTAAAGCCGAAGCGGTCCATCAGCGCGGCGAAGCCGCTCGCCTCCTCCATCGGGTCGAGATCCTCGCGCTGGAGGTTCTCCACGAGGCCGAGTATGGCGGCCGTCCTGTCGTCGGCCTCGATGACGACGGCGGGGACCTTGGCCAGGCCCGCCTCGCGGGCCGCTCTCCAGCGGCGCTCGCCGGCGATGATGACGTACCTGCCGCCGCGCCTGCGGACGGTCAGGGGCTGTATGACGCCGTGCTCGGCTATGGAGTCGGCCAGCTCGGCAAGCGCGTCGGGATCGAAGCTCTTGCGCGGCTGCTCCTCGTCGGGCTCGACGTCGGAAACGGCCAGATACACGCATTCGGGGCGATCGGCCTCCGCGGCCGCCGCCTCGCCGAAAAGCGCGCTCAGACCCGTTCCGAGTCCTTTTTCACTCTTCATGTCTCTTTCTCACTTCCTGCGGCGGCGGGAATCGAGCTCCTCGGCCAGGTCGAGGTACGCTTTCGCGCCGCGCGAGCCTATATCGTACGCCGTGACGGGCTTTTTGTGGCTCGGAGCCTCGGAAAGCCGCACGTTGCGCGGTATCACGGTCTTGAAGACCCTGTCCTTGAAATAGCGGCGCACCTCCGCCGCGACCTGCGGGGAGAGGTTCGTGCGCCCGTCGTACATCGTCAGCAGTATGCCCTCGATCTCCAGGCCCGGGTTGAGCTGCGCCTTCATCATGCGCACCGTCGCCATCAGGTCCGAGAGCCCCTCCAGCGCCAGATATTCGCACTGGACCGGGATGAGAAGCGTGTCCGCCGCGGTCAGCGCGTTGAGCGTCAGCAGCTCCAGCAGCGCGGGACAGTCGATGAATATGTAGTCGTACTCCGCGCGCAGCGGCTCCAGCGCGTCCTTGAGGCGGTATTCGCGCCGCTCCACGCCCGTCAGCGCCACGCCGGCGCCGAAAAGCCCCTTGTTCGCGGGCAGCACGTCGCCGTATTTGGTGCTTTTTATGGCGAGCCTGGGCGCGACGCCGTTCAGGAGCACGTCGTACACGTTGGGCGAGGCGCCGTTTTTGTCGACGCCCATGCCGGAGGTGCTGTGCCCCTGCGGGTCCGTGTCGACGAGCAGGACGCGGCGGCCCATGCGCGTCAGCGACGCGCAGAGGTTGACGCCCGTCGTGGTCTTGCCGACGCCGCCTTTCTGGTTGAATAGCGCGATTATCTTTCCCATTTTGACCTCGCTTGCGGTTTTGGAGGATGTTTCACGTGAAACGGCATGAAAAACGCGGGAGGACCGCGGACGTTTCACGTGAAACAGAAGTTTACGCTCAGAAGTACGAAACGCGGCCGGGCTCCCTGTCCTTGGGCGGGGTCGGGACCTTGACCGTGCCGACGGCGAGCGCGATGGTGAAGACGCTGTCCGCGCCTATGCCGAAGCAGGCGCGCCAGCCTTCGCCGTGTTCGCCGTTCATGAAATCGCGGATGCAGCCGATGATGACGGAGCCGAGACCGAGCGTCTCGGCGGCGAGCGCCATGTTCTCGACGGTTATGCCGCTGTCCATCTGCGTATAGGGGAAATCCTTCGGCCCGTAGAGGAGGAACAGCGTCGGCGCGCCGTAGTTGAAGCCGGGGCCGGGCTTGCCGCCGGCAAAGTCGGCGACGAGGCGGTCGAGCAGAGCCTTGTCCTGCACGCAGGCGATGCTGATCTCCTGCGCGTTGCGCGCCGTCGGAGCCCAGCGGCCGGCGTTGATGATCGCGTCGCGCTGCTCGTCGGTTATCTGCGCGGGCATATAGCTGCGTGTGCTGCGGCGATTGAGGATGGATCTCATCGTTTCGCTCATTTTGGCGTCCCCTTTCGTGATTTTCGTTTTTTCAAGTATTTTACCATGAAGCAAAAATGCTTGCCTGCAAGGGCATTTTTGCGAAGCCGTCAATAGCGCAGGGCGAGCGCAGTGAGCGGCGGCGAAGCCGCAAAAGCTTGCGAAGCAAGAATTTCTGCGCGTATTATAACACGCGCGCGCGCGGCCCGCAACAAAAATATGCGCCGAAAAGGGCCGAAAACGGCGGTTTTTATCAGTTCAGGACGGCCTCCTGCGGCGTGAGCCCTTCGTGGAGGGCGAGGTTGAGCGCGGCGGCCGCGAGCTTTGCCGCGTCGGCGACCCTCGAGTCCACGTCGCGCGGCGTCACGAAAAAGTCCCCGCGCTCCGTCTCCGCGCCGGAGAGCTCCTCGGCGAGCGTCCCCGCCTCGATCACGGTCGGCACGCCGAGCGCTATGACCGGGACGCCGAGCGTCGCG
>JAEFAK010000082.1 GCA_016287555.1 Oscillospiraceae bacterium | reverse complement strand
GGAAGGCCCCGCATCGAGACCCATCCGCGGGGCATAGGCATGAACAGGGACGATCCCGCCCGCCTCGTCTTCGAGGGGAAGGCGGGCAAGGCCCTCGTCGCGAGCATCATAGACGTCGGCGGCAGGCTCCGCCTCATCGTGCAGGACATCGAGTGCGTCAAGCCCATAATGGAGATGCCGAACCTCCCCGTCGCGCGCGTCATGTGGCGCGCCGAGCCCGATCTGACGACGGGCGTGGAGTGCTGGATAACGGCGGGCGGCGCGCACCATACCGTCCTGAGCTACGACGTGACGCCGACCCAGCTTCGCGACTGGGCGCGCATCATGGGCATAGAATTCGTCCACATCACCGCCGGGACGACGCCGGAAAAGCTCGAGGACGAGCTCTTCCTGCGCGATCTGGCATGGAAGCTGAGGTAGGCCATGCTCGAACAACTCAAAAAGAAGGTCCTCGAGGCCAATCTCATGCTCCCGGAATATGACCTCGTCACGTTCACATGGGGCAACGTCTCCGGCATAGACAGGGAGAGCGGCCTCGTCGTGATAAAGCCCTCGGGCGTCGAATACTCCGCCATGAAGGCGGAGGACATGGTCGTCGTCGACCTTGCAGGCCGCGTCGTCGAGGGGGCGCTCCGCCCCTCCAGCGACACGCCGACCCACCTCGCGCTCTACCGCGC
The DNA here is from genome assembly GCA_016287555.1 of Oscillospiraceae bacterium. Classification (GTDB taxonomy): domain Bacteria; phylum Bacillota; class Clostridia; order Oscillospirales; family Oscillospiraceae; genus RGIG7949. The sequence continues at coordinate 6,861 of JAEFAK010000082.1, read as the reverse complement.
CTTCCCCGCGCTCGGCGGCATTGTCCACACCCATTCGCGCTGGGCGACGAGCTTCGCGCAGGCGGGGCTTTCCCTGCCCGCCATGGGGACGACGCACGCGGACTATTTCTACGGCGACGTTCCCTGCACGCGGCCGATGACCCCGGCCGAGATAAGCGGCGAATACGAGCTGGAGACAGGGAACGTCATCATCGAGACCTTCAAGGGCACAGACCCCGCGCAGATGCCCGCCGTCCTCGTAAACGGCCACGGGCCTTTCGCATGGGGCGCGGACCCCGCCGAGGCCGTGCACAACGCGGTCGTCCTCGAGGAGGCGGCCTTCATGGCCTACCACGCGATGACGCTCGCCCCGGGCAGGGGGCCCATATCCCGCGAGCTCCTCGACCGCCACTATCTGCGCAAGCACGGCGCCGGCGCCTACTACGGGCAAAAGAATTGACACCGCCCCGCGGGCGATGCTATAATTATTAAGTTATTCTGATCTTTCGAGAAAAAGCGAGGTGAACGCCATGGAAACGGCAGGCCGAAGTAGTCGATCACACATTTCAGGAGGTATGCAGCATGGCGGAATCTTCGCTTTCCCTCCTCACGGCGATCGACGCGCTTCTTGAGAAAAAGCGCTATCCCGCGCTGAGGGACATACTCATAAGCATGAACGCCGTCGACCTGGCGGCGCTGTTCAATGAGGTATCGGACAAGGCTCTCCCCTTCCTTTTCCGTCTGCTCCCGAAGGAGCTGGCGGCGGAGACCTTCGTCGAGATGGATACGGACGCGCAGGAGCTGCTGATCCGTTCCTTCTCCGACGCGGAGCTCAAGGACGTCGTCGACGAGCTCTACGTCGACGACGCGGTCGACCTGATAGAGGAGATGCCGGCCAACGTCGTCCGCCGCATACTGCGGCAGGCCGATCCCGACACCCGCAAGACCATAAACGAGCTCCTCAAATATCCGGAGGACTCGGCCGGCAGCATAATGACGACCGAGTTCGTCACGCTGCGCCCGAAGATGACCGTCGAGGACGCGATAAAGCGCATACGCAGGACGGGGCTCGACAAGGAAACGGTCAACAACTGCTACGTCACCGACGGGGAGCGCCACCTGCTCGGCACGATCTCCCTTCGCACCCTCATCCTCGCGGAGGAGGACGCCGTCATCCAGGACATCATGGAGGACAACGTCATCAGCGTCAACACGCTGGAGGACCAGGCGACCGTCGCCCAGCCGCTCGCAAAATACGACTTCACCGCCGTCCCCGTCACGGACGCGGAAAACCGCCTCGTCGGCATCGTCACGATAGACGACGCTATCGACGTCCTCGAAGAAGAGGTCACGGAGGACATCGCGAAGATGGCCGCCGTCACGCCGTCGGACAAGCCGTATCTGAAGACCGGCGCGTTCGAGATATGGAAAAACCGCGTCCCGTGGCTTCTCCTGCTGATGGTCTCGGCGACGTTCACGGGCATGATCATAACCCGCTTCGAGACGGCGCTCGCGACCCACGCCGTGCTGACGGCGTTCATCCCCATGCTGATGGACACGGGCGGCAACTCCGGCTCGCAGGCATCCGTCACGGTCATCCGCGCGCTCAGCCTTGGCGAGGTGCAGTTCCGGGAGCTTCCCCGCGTCATCTGGAAGGAATTCCGCGTGGCGCTGCTCTGCGGCCTCTCGCTGGCGCTGGTCGGCTTCGCGAAGATAATGCTCATCGACAAGCTGATGATGCACAACGACTCCATAACCCTCGCCGTCACGCTCATCGTCTGCGCGACGCTTGCGGTCACGGTGCTCGTAGCCAAGCTCGTCGGCTGCTCGCTACCGATACTCGCCAAGCTCGTCGGCTTCGACCCGGCCGTCATGGCGAGCCCCTTCATAACGACGATAGTCGACGCCCTCGCCCTGCTCATCTATTTCAGATTCACGAGCGTGCTCTTCATCTCGGGCGTGTAGCGCAGAAACGAACAAAAAAAGGAACGCACCGCAGGGTGCGTTCCTTTTATTATTTCCGCAGGGCGAAGCTCCCGAATGAGCCCTTCCTTCCGTCGCCTGCCGCGGAGCGTCGTCTTTTTTCTCAGTCGATCCTGACTATCCAGCCGAAGGGATCTTCTATGCGGCCCCACTGGATACCGGTCAGATAATCATAGAGCTTCTGGGTGAGCGAGCCTATCTTTCCGCCGTTGACGTCGACGTCCTTGTCGCCCCACTCGATGCGGCCGATGGGAGAGATGACGGCGGCGGTGCCGCAGCCCCAGGCCTCCTCGAGGTCGCCCGTCTCGGCGGCCTTGAAGAGCTCCTCAGCGCTGAAGAGGCGCTCGGAGACGTTCTCGCCCCAGCTCTTGAGGATGTGGATGCAGGAATCGCGGGTGATGCCCGGGAGGATGGAGCCGACGAGGGCGGGAGTGACGCACTCGCCCTTGACCTTGAACCAGACGTTCATGCTGCCGACCTCTTCGATATACTTGCGCTCGACGCCGTCGAGCCAGAGGACCTGCGAGAAGCCCAGCTCGGAGGCGACTTCGCCGGCGCGCAGGGAGGCGGCGTAGTTGCCGCCGGTCTTGGCGTAGCCCATGCCGCCCTTGACGGCGCGGACGTCGCGGCTCTCGACGTAGATCTTGACGGGGGCCATGCCCTCGGGATAGTAGGCGCCGACGGGGCCGGTGATGATGCAGAAAATATAGCTGGACGAGGCGTGCACGCCGACGTGCGGCTCGGTCGCTATGATGAAGGGACGGATGTAGAGAGAGGTGTCCGGCGCGGAGGGGACCCAGTCCTCATCGAGCTTGACGAGGGTCTTGATGGCGTTCAGATAGAGATCGGGGTCTATCGTCGGGATGCAGAGACGCTCGCAGGAGGTGTTCATGCGGGCGATGTTCGCCTGCGGGCGGAAAAGCTGGATGCCGCCGTCGGCGCGTCTGTACGCCTTGAGGCCCTCGAAGACCTCCTGGGCATAGTGGAAGACCATGGCCGAGGGTTCGAGGGATATCTCGCCGTAGGGAACGATGCGGGGATCGTGCCAGCCCTGACCGGCGTCGTAGTCCATGAGGAACATGTGGTCGGAGAAATACTTTCCGAAGCCCAGCTTGTCCGGCTCGGGCCTGAAGCGCGGGGTCGTCGTCTTGGTTATCTTTATCTCCTGCATTATATTGACTTCCTTTCTTTGGAGATATCCGACTTATGATAATTAAGGAGTATAGCACAAGTTTTTTATAAATAAAAGCCCATTTTTCATTTTTATGCGATTGTCATCTGCTTGACAAAAGAGCCGACCTCGCTTATTATTTTTTTATGGCGAAATAAGTGTTTTTCGGCTGAAAAAACGAATAAAGGACGGTTCTTCAGGTCATGGATGCGGAATCTATTTTTCACACCGGCAATACCTTCCCCAAGCTCGGCCTCGTCGTTACGGAGGGCGCCCGCGAGCTCGGCTCGAAGATAGACTACTGGCTCACCAAATGGGCGGCCAACGGCCCCGAGGCAAGGGATACCTTCATCGTCAAGTCAAGCTGCCCGCGCTTCGCCTCCGGCGACGGCAAGGGCGTCATCGCGGAGTCCGTGCGCGGCATGGATCTCTTCTTCCTGCTTGACGTCGGCAACTACAACATGAAGTATACGATCTTCGGGCAGGAGAACTCCATGAGCCCGGACGACCACTTCCAGGACCTCAAGCGCCTCATCCAGGCCACCAGCGGCAAGGCGCGCCGCATAACGGTCATAATGCCGATGCTCTTCGGCTCGCGCCAGCACAGGCGCAATTCCCGCGAGAGCCTTGACTGCGCCTGCGCCCTGCAGGAGCTCGAGGCCATGGGAGTCGACGACGTCGTCACCTTCGACGCGCACGATCCCCGCGTCCAGAACGCGATCCCGATGATGGGCTTCGACAACTGCATGCCCACCTATCAGGTCCTCAAGACCCTCATCCGCAATTATCCCGACATCAAGCTCGACGCGGACCACTTCATGTGCATCGCCCCCGACGAGGGCGCCATGAACCGCAATATGTACTATTCCTCCGTCCTCGGCGTCAACCTCGGCATGTTCTACAAGCGCCGCGACTATTCCCGCATCATCAACGGCCGCAACCCCATCGTCGCCCACGAGTATCTGGGCGAGTCCGTCGAGGGCAAGACCGTCTTCATAGCCGACGACCTCATCAGCTCCGGCGAGTCCATGCTCGACATAGCCTACAACCTCAAGGAGCGCAAGGCCGACCGCGTCTTCGCCTGCGTCACCTACGCCCTCTTCACCAACGGGCTCGACGCCTTTGACAAGGCCTACGACGACGGCGTCATCGACGGCGTCTTCGGCACCAACCTGACGTACAGGACCCATGATCTCCTCTCCCGCCGCTGGTTCATGGAGGTCGACTGCAGCAAGTACATCTCCTACATCATCGCCGCCATCAACCACGACGCGAGCATCAGCGATCTGCTCGATCCGCACGAGAAGATCACCGCGCTCCTCGCCGGCAGAGACGACATTTGATAATCGATACGCACAGCGCCCGGACGGTCCCCGTCCGGGCGTTTTTTGCGGACTCTCGCCGCGGGGCGCGCGCAGGGCGCGATGCCCTCATCGCGCCGCCGAAAAAGGGCTTGGATCAAACGGCGCGATGTGGGCATCGCGCCCTACGCGGCTGCAATACGCTCTCCCACTCATCCATGGCTTTTCCAAAAAGTTTGACATTGCTGCCGTGGTTTGGTAAAATAAGGTTGGAACGAAGCCCAAAGGAGGAAATGCGTTGGAAAAGAAGCATCTTGCCGCGGTGCTGATCATCTGCGCGGCGGTCGTCACGGCCGCGGCCGTCCTGCTCGGCGTCCTGCTTCCCGCCCGCGAGCCGCCGACGGCGGAGGAATTCTACCGCCGCATCTACGGCGAGTCCATCTGCGGACAGTACTTCGACAGGGTCTACTACGATTACGATGGCCTGATGCGGAATGCGGATATCATCGCAATAGTGACGCCGCTGGACGATCTGACGGCAGAGGCAAGCTATGCCGGGGCAAGATACCTCGGCCCGGATCGGCAGATCGTCACCTTTGATAAAATACACAGCTTCGTCCATTCCGACAGGAAGGTCAAGGTCATAAAGTATTTCAAGGATGAAAAAGGCCTTGGGGACGTATTTACGCTGTGCGAGGAATGCGCCATGAGCAACGAGGGCGTTCTCGTAACGGGAGAAAACTACTATCCCATGCTGAAGGGCTGCACCTATCTTGTGGCGCTGGGCAATCAAGGCCTTGGGAAGCCTGCAGTGCTGTTTTACGAAAACAGGATAGACTTGACGCATCTGTCCTTCAACGCGGACAGACGTCACACCGCGGAGGTGCTCGAAGGGCTGGGGCTTGCGCAGTACCCGGACGACAACACGCTGACGACGGAATATACGAAGAGTCGGTACAGACTGACGCTCGGCTGAGCTTGACGCCCCGGCGCTGCCGGGGCGTTTTTTCTGCGCACCTGCGGGGGGCGCGCAGGGCGCGATGCCCTCACCGCGCCGTTTGATCCCCGCCTTTTTGCGCGCGGAAAAAGTTTACAAAGGCGCGGCGGTTTGGTAAAATAGAGGCAGAAAACAAATACTTATCCGAAAGGACGGTCAGCATGCTTCAGAGCAGTTACTTCATCGACCTTCTTCAGGCGCCGCTCTCCCGCCGCGGCAGCCATCTCGCGCTCGCCAACCGCAACGGCGGCGTCTCCCAGTTCGGCAAGACGACCCTCCATCTCTCCTCCGTCAAATCCGGCGGCTCCATGGGCAGCATGAACGCGCAGAGCACCTCGCGTCAGGTCGCCCTCGAGCTCGTTTCCGGCGCGCAGGCGCTCCCCTCCGCCCTCTCGAGCACGCCCTTCGAGGCGATACTTCAGACGCAGAAGGGCTCGGCCCGCTTCTGCATCGCGGAAAAGTGCCTCATGATGGGCCGCGGCGAGGACGGGCTCAGCCTCCGCGTGACCCCGACGAGGGGCGTCGGCCCCTTCGCGCTGACGCCGATGCAGCTCCCCAACGGGACTTGGCGCTTCGCCTTCGCCGACGACAACGGCCTGCTCGTCGTCTTCCGCGGCAGCGTCACGGCTCTGCCGACGGGCGCGTTCCTCATCGCGCCGGACGGCGAGGGCGTCTTCGAATTCGGCATAGAGGAATATGAGGAGGACCCCGGCGCGAGGCCGCTCGACACCTACCCGACCTACGCGCAGGCCGTCGCCGGCGCGGAGAAGGAATTCGAGGACTACTGCGCGGCGCTCTACCCCTCCCTGCCCGCGGAGTTCGAGCCCATGAGAAGGCAGGCTCTCTGGACGACCTGGAACCTCACGGTCGACCCCGACGGCGTCGGGAACTACAGGCACACGATGGTCAAGATGATGCGCTTCCTCTTCGAGAGCGCCTTCGGCTGGCAGCAGGCCATGCAGGCCATCTGCCTGAGCCCGGACATCAAGCTCGCATGGACGATACTCCTCTCCTGCTTCGACCATCAGGACGCCAACGGCCGCATAGCCGACGCCATCTCCTACAGATCTGGCCTCGGCAGGAGCATGAAGCCGCCCTTCCAGGGCGTCGCGCTCGAATGGCTGCTGGATAACCGCGACCTCAGCTCCATCCCGCTCGAGGAAAAGAAATACGTCTACGAGCGCATGGGCAGGTGGATAGATTTCTTCTTCAAATTCCGCGACCTCGACGGCGACGGCGTCTGGGAGAACCAGGGCGCCATCGAGACCGGCTGGGAGGACGCGGCCTACTTCTACGTCGGCTTCCCGCTCGCCTCCCCGGACATGAACGCCTACACCGTCCGCATGATGGACGCCATGGCCAAGCTCGGGCGCACGATAGGCGTCCCGGAGGCCGAGTGCGCGGCATTGACAAGGCGCGCCGACGAGCTG
>JAEFAK010000081.1 GCA_016287555.1 Oscillospiraceae bacterium | reverse complement strand
AACGTATCCGAGACCTCGCGGAAGCTCTTCGTCCACCGCAATACGCGGGTTTACCGCCTGGAAAAGATCAAGAAGCTCACGGGGCTCGACCTGCGCGAATTTGACCACGCCATTGTCTTCAAGGTCGCTCTCATGGTCAAAAAGTACCTCAACTCCCAAAATCACGCCTGACGCAGCGCCGGCGCCTGCCGGCGACGGAGGAAAAATGATAAAGTTCAAAGAAGTATACAAGACCTACGAAAACGGGACCAAGGCGATACGGGGCATCAACCTCGATATCGACGACGGCGAGTTCGTATTTCTCGTCGGCCCGTCCGGCAGCGGAAAATCGACGCTCATCAAGCTCATAACGGGCGAGATATGCGCGACCAGCGGCCTCGTCGAAGTAAACGGCTTCGACATGACGGCCATTAAGCGCCGCCAGATGCCCAAGCTCAGAAGGACCCTCGGCGTCGTGTTCCAGGATTTCCGTCTCATAGACAAGAAGACGATATTTGAAAACGTCGCTTTTGCGATGCGCGTCGTCGGCGCGCCGAGCAAGGAGATAAAGGCCCGCGTGGAATACGTTCTCGAGCTTGTCGGCCTCGCCGGCCATTCGGACAGCTATCCGCTCGAGCTCTCCGGCGGCGAGCAGCAGCGCGTCGCGATAGCGCGCGCCCTCGTCAACAATCCCTCGGTCATAATAGCCGACGAGCCGACGGGTAACATCGATCCTGCCCGCAGCCTTGAGATAATGCGCCTGCTCGAGCAGATAAACGAGCTCGGCACGACCGTGCTCGTAGTCACACATGAAAAGGAACTGGTGAACCGTTTCGCCAAGCGCGTCGTCGTCATAGACAGCGGCCGCCTCATAGGCGACGGAGTCAGCGGGTATTACAGCTATGAAGAGTAACAGCTTTCTTTATTTTATAAAGGAAGGCGTGACCAGCGTCTTCAACCACGGCTTCATGTCCGTGGCCACGATAGCCATAATGATGGCATGCCTCATAATCATGGGCGGCTTTACGCTCCTCTCGGCGAACATCCAGGAGATGATATCGACCCTCGAATCACAAAACCAGGTCGTCGCCTTCGTGGACGACAGCCTGACCGACGAGGAGGCGCGCAGCCTTTCGGACAAGATCCTGACCCTCGACAACGTCGATACGGTCGAGTTCGTCTCCCGCGAGCAGGCGATGAACAAGTTCCTCAGGAAGTATCAGGACAACACGCTCTTCAACGATATCGATCCGACCGTGTTCCGCCACCGCTACGTCATCACCATGACCGACATAGAGGGGATGGAGGCGCTGCAGAACGACCTTTACAGGGTCCCCGGCATAGCGAGGGTCAATGCGCATCTTGAGATATCGCGCGGCTTCGTGACGGTGCGCAACATCGTCGCCGCCGTCTCGCTCGTGCTGACGATAGTCCTGCTGGTCATCAGCGTTTTCATCATGGCCAACACCATAAAGCTGACGACGTTCTCCCGACGCGAGGAGATCGCCGTCATGAAGATGGTCGGCGCGACGAACTCGTTCATTCGCTGGCCGTTCGTCATCGAGGGGCTTTTCCTCGGCATAATAGGCTCCGCGCTGGCTTACCTTGTGACATGGGGCGTATATGAGATACTTTATACCCGCGCCCAGAATTCCGCGACATTCGCCTTTGTCAATCTGGTACGATTCTCGCAGTACGCGGTCCCGATGCTGATAGCGTACGCCGCCATCGGCATCCTCGTCGGAGTCATCTCCAGCTCGACCGCGATCAAGAATTACCTCAAGATATAGTCCGCACCCGACAGGGAGGGATAGACCGTGAACAAGAGAAGAAAGCTCATAACCGCCGTGCTGGCCATAGTGCTGTGCATCCTTATCATCCTGCAGCTCATGGCCGTGGTATTCCGCGCGCAGGCCGTCACTCAGCAGGAGATAAACGAACTCAAGGAAAAGGCCAGCGAGCTCGCCGAAAGGCAGAAGGAGATAACCGAGAAGCTCAACGCCATCTCCGACGAGCAGGACGCCGTGCAGGCAAGGCAGGCCCTGCTCGACGAGCGCATCAACACGACCTATGAGCAGATCGAGATATACAACGCGCAGATAACCGCGCTCGACTCCCGTCTCGCCTCTCAGCAGAGGGAGCTGGACAAGCGCGAGGAGGAAGAGGACGGGCAGATGGAGCTGTTCCGCCGCCGCGTGCGCGCCATAGAGGAGAACGGGACGATATCCTATTATTCCATCCTCTTCGACGCGGCGAGCTTTGCCGACCTTCTTTCCCGCATTGACGACATAAACGAGATTATGTCCTATAACGAGTTCGTGGTCCAGGGCCTCAAGGACGCCCAGGCCGCGACTCAGGCCGCCCGCGAGGAGCTCGCCGCGACCAAGGCCGAGGTCGAGGAGGCCAAGGCCGCCGAGGAAGAGAAAAAGCATGAGCTCGATATCCAGCTCGCCGAGATGCAGGCCCTTATGGTCACCCTCGAGGAAAAGCGCGAGGAGTACCAGCTGACCTTCGAGGAAAACGAGAAGCAGGAGCAGGAGCTCACCGAGAAGATAACCGAGCTCCAGAAGGAATATGACAGACAGCTCGAGGAGGAGCGCAAGCGCCGCGAGGAGGAAGAACGCCGCAAGCAGCAGCAGGGCGGCTCCGGCAGCGGGAGCGGGAGCAGCTCCGGCAGCGGGATAGTCTCGACAGGTACCTACATGTGGCCCGTCAACGACTCCAGACGCTGCGTCACCTCGCCCTTCGGCTGGCGCGTACATCCCATTTACGGGACACAGCGCTTCCATAACGGCATAGACATCGGCACATGGTACGGCTGCGCCATATACGCCGCCGATTCCGGGACGGTCACGACCTCCGAATACAGCAGCTCCTACGGCAACTACGTCATGATAAACCACGGCGACGGCCGCTACACGCTCTACGCGCATATGAGCTCGCGCGCCTGCTCCGTCGGCCAGTCCGTCTCCAAGGGCGACGTCATAGGCTACGTCGGCAGCACGGGCAACTCCACGGGCAACCACTGCCACTTCGAGACGTGGGTCAACGGCTCGCGCGTCGATCCGCTGGGCTACTTCTCCAGCTATTGGAGATACTGGGATTAATAAGGATTTTTCCCCCGACTGAGGTCAGTATATGAAAGAGAAAGTACCGGTATGGGCCGCGATACTCATCGCCCTGTGTGTTGCCGCGGCCGCGGTCGTCGCCGTAACGACGGTGAGCGCGCTCCCGTCACTCAAGCCGCCCGAGGATACGAAGGAGTATTCCGCCTCCGACAAGCTCAACGAGGCGCTGAGCGTCATCGAGCGCTACTACGTCGGCGACTGGACGGAAGAACAGGCGGCCGACGGCGCGATAGCCGGCGTCGTCGAATCCCTCGGAGACCGCTGGTCATACTACATCTCCGCCGAGGAGATGCAGGCCTATCTGAACGACTCCGAGAACAAATATGACGGCATAGGCATCGTCATCCAGAAGCGCGAGGAGGGCGGCATCCTTATTGCGACCGTATACGGCGTTTCGCCTGCGGCGACGGCGGGAGTTCAGCCCGGAAGCGTCATTTATGCCGTTGACGGCACGAATATTACGGATTATACTCTTGAAGAGGCCAGAAGCCTTATCGCCGAGGGCATAGCCTGCGGCAGGGTCGAGCTGACCGTCACCGAGCCGGACGGAACGGAGCGTCTTTTCTCCCTCGTGCCGGGCAAGGTCGAGGTCATCCCCGTCGAGTACTCCATGCTTGAGGACGGCATAGGCTATATCCGCATCGAAAACTTCAAGGCCCGCTCCGGCGACCTCGCCATAGACGCCGTTGAGGAGCTCCGCTCGCAAGGGGCGCAGGCGCTCATATTCGACGTGCGCAACGACCCGGGCGGCAACCTGACCGAGCTTTTGAAGATACTCGACTATCTCCTCCCGGAGGGGACATTGTTCATCTCGCAGACCCGCGGCGGGGAGCAGATGCGCCAGTATTCCAAGCCGAGCTGCGTCGAGATGCCGATGGCCGTGCTCATAAACTCCGAGAGCTACAGCGCCGCCGAGTTTTTCGCCGCCGCACTCAGCGAATACGGCTGGGCGACTCTCGTCGGCGAGAAGACGACGGGCAAAGGCTACGCGCAGACGACGATAGGCCTTTCCGACGGAAGCGCGATCCATATCTCCATCGAAGAATACTTCACGCCCAACGGCGTGTCCCTCGCGGGGGTCGGCCTTACGCCGGATATCGAGCTCCCGCTTACGGACGAGGAATTCGAGCTTTTATACTATGACCTTCTTCCGCAGGAGGACGATCCGCAGCTCAAGGCCGCGGCGCTGCTTCTGACCGGAGAAATAACGCCTTGAAAGGAAATGTTGAAATGGCAAAGTTTCGAATGAGCGAAGAGCGCTACAAGGCGCTTAAGGACGAGCTGAATTATCTGCAGACCGTCAGGGAAAAGGAAGTCTCCGAGCTCATCAAGGAGGCCCGCAGCTTCGGCGACCTGTCTGAAAACAGCGAGTACGACGAGGCCAAGACCGAGCAGGGCATGCTCTATTCCAAGATAGCCGAGATAAAGAACCTCATTGAGAACGCCGAGATAATAGAACACAGCAAGGAAACGGGAAGAGTCGGCCTCGGCACCGTCGTTACGGTCGTCGATCTCGAGACGAAAGAGGAAGAGGAGTACCATATCGTCAGCTCCCAGGAAGCCGATCCCCTCAACTTCAAGGTCTCCGAGGAGTCTCCCTTCGGCGCTTCGCTCATCGGCCATAAGGACGGCGACACCATTACCGTCCATGCTCCCGCGGGCGATATCAAGTATAAGATAAAGAAGATAGCCAGAGCCCGCTGAAAAGCCGGGACGGAGGACATATGACAGACGAGACCATAAGGACGGAGGACCTCTCCGAGATCCTTCAGATAAGGCGCGACAAGCTCGCCAAGCTCCAGCAGGAGGGGAAGGACCCCTTCGCTCTCACGCGCTTTGAGCGCACGGCGCACGCCGCCGGAATAAAGGATAACTTCGAGGCCATGGAAAACGCGACAGTTTCCATGGCCGGCCGCATTATGTCCAAGCGCGACATGGGCAAGGCGTTTTTCTGCGATCTGCAGGACGATTCCGGCCGCATCCAGCTCTACGTCCGCGTCGACGATCTCGGCCCGGAGACGTTCGCCGAGTTCAAAAAGTGGGATATAGGCGATATAGTCGGAGTCGAGGGCTTCGTATTCAGGACGCGCCGCGGCGAGATATCCGTCCACGCGCAGAAGATGCTCCTGCTCTCCAAGTCCCTGCGTCCGCTGCCGGAGAAGTTTCATGGGCTGACCGACGTCGAGACGAGGTACAGGCAGCGCTACGTCGACCTGATAGTCAATCCCGAGGTGCGCCGCGCCTTCGAGATACGCAGCGGGTTCATAAGCCATATCCGCAGCTTCCTCGACGCAAGGGGCTTTCTCGAGGTCGAGACGCCCGTCCTGAGCGCCATCTCCGGCGGCGCGACGGCGCGCCCCTTCATAACGCATCATAACGCCCTCAATATAGACATGTACCTCCGCATAGCCACGGAGCTGCACCTGAAGCGCCTTATCGTGGGCGGCATGGAGCGCGTCTATGAGATAGGCCGCATCTTCCGCAACGAGGGCATGGACACCCGCCACAACCCCGAATTCACGAGCGTCGAGCTCTATCAGGCTTATGCCGATTTCAACGACATGATGGACCTCTTTGAGGAGCTGCTCTCCTCGGCCGCCATGAAGCTGCTGGGCACGACGAAGGTGACCTGGCAGGGCGAGGAGGTCGATCTCGCGCCCGGCTGGCCGCGTCTGACCATGGCCGAGGCCGTCAAGCAGTACCTCGGGCTCGACTTCATGGCTATAAGCACCGACGAAGAGGCCGCCGCTCTGGCCAAGACCGTCGGCATCGTCCTCGACGGGACCAACGGCCATGAGCCCACCTGGGGCAATCTCCTCTATGAGTGCTTCGACAGACTCGTCGAGGAAAAGCTCGTCCAGCCGACGTTCATCACCATGCATCCCGTGGACGTTTCTCCGCTTGCCAAGCGCAGCCCGTCCGATCCGAGACTGACGGAGCGCTTCGAGCTCTTCATCTGCCGCAGCGAGATGGGCAACGCCTTCTCCGAGCTCAACGACCCCATCGACCAGAAGCAGCGCTTCCAGAAGCAGGTCGACCTGCGCAAGGCGGGCGACGACGAGGCCGGCATGATGGACGAGGACTATATAAACGCCCTTGAATACGGCATGCCGCCGACGGGCGGACTGGGCATAGGCGTCGACCGCTGCGTCATGCTCCTGACCGGCAGCGACTCCATCCGCGACGTCATCCTCTTCCCCACAATGAAGCCCCTGGACATGCCGAAGAAGGAGGAGAAGGCCGCCGAGGCTGCCGCGCCGGAAGCCCCTGCGGCTGCGCCTGCCGCGCCCGCCGCGCCCGCCGAGCCGGAGAAGATCGACTTCTCCAACGTGGTGATTGAGCCTTTGTTCCAGGATCAGGTGGATTTCGACACCTTCTCCAAGAGCGATTTCCGGGCCGTGAAGGTGCTGGACTGCCAGGCGGTAAAGAAGTCCAAGAAGCTCCTGCAGTTCACTCTGGACGACGGTTCCGGAGAGAATCGGACGATTTTGAGCGGTATACACGCCTATTATGAGCCGGAAGAACTGATCGGGAAGACCTGCATCGCCATCACGAATCTGCCTCCTCGCGCCATGATGGGCATCGAATCCTGCGGTATGCTCCTCAGCGCCGTTTATAAGGAAGGGGCGGAAGAGAAGCTCCATCTTCTGATGGTCGATCCTCATATTCCGGCGGGCGCAAAGCTGTATTAAGAGCAGGATAATACAAGCAAATTCCAGGTTCAGTCACAAAAACTCATATCGCATTCTCCAAAACGTCGAGTAATCAGTGTAAATATCAAAACAACAACTGCTTGTGATCCATTACATGACCCACCATTCGAGGCAATTCCGGAATGGTGGGTCTTATTGCATTTAATCGGATATATGCGCCCGTGAGCAGAGATTCAATGAACTCATTTTGCTGTTTGGAGGTGCCTGGAATACCCGAAAGAAAAGAACCCGCTGATCCAAGCAGCGGGTTCATCCGTATTGCTGAAGATTAATGATAACGGATACGCAAGTTTAGTCCGTCAGTGCACGCTTCTGGGATACGGATACTTTGACATCATAACAGGCAAAGGAACCGTCCACCAGTGCCGCATCCGGCTTCCGGGTGAAAGAGCTCACCAGAGGGACAAGGATCAATCCGGCCACCATGGCAAAGGCACCGCAATTGATAGGGGACTGGAGCACGGCAGGGAAGGAAGCCCGGAACAGCATATTCAGGATCATCAGCACGGAGCCGAAAATAAAGCATACCCAGCAGGAAGCCTTGGTGGTCCGACGCCAGTACAGGCTGTAAAGGAAAGGCGCCAGGAAAGCACCGGCCAGCGCGCCCCAGGAGACGCCCATCAGCTGTGCGATGAAGGTCGCGCTGTTGGAGCTTGTGGCGCTCTGAGAGCTGCGGTACTGGAAAACGGCAATGGCGGCGGAGATCAGGATGAAGACCACG
>JAEFAK010000080.1 GCA_016287555.1 Oscillospiraceae bacterium | reverse complement strand
GACGTTCGGGCCCATGGCGTGCATGAGCAGGAAGTTGGACGGGCCCTCCTTCTGTCCTACCTTCTGCGATACGCGGGCGGCCATGGGGACGGCGGATACGCCGGCGGAGCCGATGAGGGGATTGATCTTTTCCTTGAGGAAGAGATTCATGAACTTGGCGAGCAGGACGCCGCCGGCCGTTCCGAAGGAGAAGGCAACGACGCCGAGCACGATGATGAGCAGCGTCTCGAGCTGAAGGAACTTGTCCGCGACGGCGGAGGCGCCGACCGAGAGGCCGAGCAGTATCGTCACGATATTGCACAGCGCGTTGGACGCCGTATCGGAAAGACGGGCCGTCAGGCCGCTCTCCTTGAACAGGTTGCCGAGCATGAGCATGCCGACGAGAGGGATGGCGTCTGGAACGATGAGCGCGACGATGATGGTGCAGACTATCGGGAAGAGTATCTTTTCCTTCTTGCTGACCGGGCGGAGCTGCTTCATTTTGATCGCGCGCTCCTGCTTGGTCGTCAGCAGCTTCATTATGGGCGGCTGGATGACGGGAACGAGCGCCATATAAGAATAGGCCGCTATGGCGACGGGGCCCAGCCTGTGGGGAGCCAGCAGCGTCGTGACGAGGATGGCCGTCGGGCCGTCGGCGCCACCGATGATGCCTATGGAGCCCGCCTCCTGCGCCGTGAAGCCGAGGAGTATCGCGCCGATGAACGTCACGAAAATGCCGAGCTGGGCCGACGCGCCGAGAAGCAGGGACTTCGGATTGGCTATCAGGGGGCCGAAGTCCGTCATGGCGCCTATGCCCATGAATATCAGCGGAGGCAGTATGCCCCACTTGTTGAGCTTATAGAAATAATAGAGAAGGCCGGTGCCCTCTTCCTCGTTGAAGACGGCCGAGCCGAAGAGGTTGGAAAGCAGCATGCCCATGGCTATGGGGATGAGCAGCAGCGGCTCGAAGCCCTTGACTATCGCAAGATAAAGCAGCACGCAGGCGACGATTATCATGATGAGGTTGCGCCAGTCGAACATGGCGATGCCGGTGCTCTGCGCAAAGCGCACTATCGCGTCTATCATTTCGCCGCCTCCTTCTTTTCGAGGACGGCAAGCACGTCTCCGACGTTTACGGAGTCGCCCGCCTTGACCTTTATCTCCGTCACCCTGCCGGTTTCGGCGGCGCAGACGCCGCTCTCGCCCTGCGGGCCGGCGACCGTCGCGAGAAGGTCGCCCTTGGAGGCGTTCTTCCCCACCGCGGCGGCGACGGAGACGACGCTCCCGGCAACGGGGCTCGTCACGAGCAGCACGCTGCGCCCGGCGGCTCTCGCCGCGGAGCCTTCCATGAGCTTGTGCATGATCTTTATGACTATCATGATGAGCGTAAGGACGACGATGCAGGTCAGGATGCCGAGCACCATGATTATCAGCGAGCCGCCGAGCTTTTCGCCGAGGCTCATGCCCGCGAGGACGTCAGGATCCTTGAATCTCTCTATGACGCCGAGCGATCTGTCCAAGAAAAATCCCTCCCGATGCCGAAATGCAACGCGAGTCCGCTCGCGGGCCCGCGTCTCCGGTTCTTTTCAGGTCATTAAAAAGAATGATATACCCGCAAGCGCCCAGCGTCAAGCGGATATCAGCACAAAGTTTATTTTCATGAACTGAATGATTTTTGCATATTTGAACGAAAAAATGCGCGGAGAAGACCTCTCCGCGCATTTTTATATCTGTTTTCGAGTTATTTGCCGCATATCGCCGCGATGGCGCGGGCATAGATGCGGACAGCCTTGAGCGCGTCGGCGACACTCATGCGTTCGTTGTTGCCGTGGATATTGGACTCGAAGCCCGGGAAGGTCGGTCCGAAGGCGACGCCGCCGTCGATATCGTGGACGTACGTCCCGCCGCCGGTATAGAGGCAGCGGCCCTTCTCCCCGCTTACCGCCTCGTAGCAGGCGAGCAGGGTGCGGACGAATTCGCCCTCGCCGGGGGTGTTGTGCGGCGCGGAATAATCGGCCTTCGCGCTGAAGCCCTCCGCTTCGAGCAGGGAGACGATCGGCTTTACGCAGTTATCCTCGGTCGCGCAGATGGGCATGCGGCTGTCAAGCGTGCACTCTATCCCCTTCTCGTCCAGCTTGAGGATGGAAAGCACCATCGTCAGGCGGCCGGAGACCTCGTCGGCCATGTCCACGCCGAGCGCCGTGCCGTTGCAGTCGGCGGCGGGAAAAAGCTTCGCCACGGAGCGTATCGCCCTCGTCGAGGGGCAGTCGGCAAGCGGGAGCGCGGCCAGCAGCTCCGCAAGCGCCGTTATGCCGTTGACGCCCGTCTCGGGGACGCTCGCGTGGCACGAGAGGCCGGAGACCGAGAGCTTCACGCCGCCCTCGGCCGGCTCGACCTTATACGTGACCTTAAGCTCCTGAGCCTTCTTGCCGCAGATCTCGCTGACGGTCTTCCCGTCGATGCCGAGGATTACGGCCTCCGCGTCGGCTGGCAGGACGTTGAACCTGAAGCCGCCGGAGAAGCTCCCGACGCGCGGCAGAGCCGTCTGCGCCTCCCATCCGGCGGAGAAGAAGCCGTGCATATGGCCCTTCTCGACGTTGTAGAGCGGGAAATCCGCGTCGGGCGAGAAGGTGTTCGGCGCGTTCTTTTCGACCGCGAAGTAATGCGGCAGGTCCCGCATGCCGGATTCCTCGTCCGTCCCCATTATCAGGCCGACGGAGCCCTTGAGGGGAACGCCGAGCTCCCTGATGCAGCGCATCGCATAGAGCGCGATGACGAGCGGGCCCTTGTCGTCGCTGACGCCGCGGCCGTAGAGCATGCCGTCTCTCTCGACGAGCGTGAAGGGATCGGTGTCCCAGCCGTCGGCGACGTCGACGACGTCCAGATGCGCGAGCATGTCGAGCAGACGGTCGCCCTCGCCGAAAGACGCGCAGGCGGCGGCGTGATCGTAGTCGCGGACGGCAAAGCCGTAGCCTTGGCATATCTCGATCGCCTTATCGAGCGCGGCGGCCGGGCCCTTTCCGAAGGGCGCGCCGGGCTCCGCCTCGCCGACGACGCTGCGTATCTCTATGAGCTTCGCCATATCCGCCTTCAGCTCGGCGGCGTGCGAAGAAGTCCATTCGTCTATCCTGCGTTCGATATCCATGTCTATCATCCTTTTTATTTATTTACGGAAGGAAATCCGTTATGACGTCGAGCATATGTACGAGCTCGAGCCCCTCCTCGTTCATAAGAGCGCAGAGCCCGCTGACCGCCTCGCGGTCCGGGGATATGTCCTCGGCCTTCGCCGCGGAGACGAAAGCCTCTATCCCCCATGTCGTCCCGTTTTCGCCCGCGCACTCGCACAGACGGTACAGAACCTTTTCCGGCATTATGATCACTCCCGCAATTGATTTGTCCCTAAAAGGGAAAAGCGCGTCGATAGTAGCACGCCTCCATGCTCTATGGCAAGAAAAATCAATCGCGTAAATCGACATAATTCTACATAATGCAATATTATGTTATCTTATTCCTCCACCGAGACCGTGATGAACGGGGCCGTTTTTCCCGCCTCGACGGAGACGGCGCGGCATGAAAGCCGTACGCCCGCGTCGAGCAGGGCGGCTATGTCGGCGTTGAGCGCGCGGGGAACGTAGCCTATCTTCTCCCCGGCTGCGTTATCTATGCGGACGGCGAGCGCGTCATGGGGATTGTCCGGCTCGCGGACGAGAGACAGCGTTCCGCCAGGCGCGACGGACGATACCGCCTCCGGGGCGCAGTAATACGTCCCTGCGGCCGTCGTCACGAGCAGCGGACGCGGAGCCCCGACGCGCGGAAGCAGCGGCGAGCGCGGGCGCAGCGCGGAAAGTCTGTTGAAAAGTCTTATCCTCTCCGTCCCCTCCGAGCGCAAGGCGAGCTTCCATGCGGCGCGGAAATCGCGCGGGGAAAGCTTCTCCCCCGCTCTCGCGTCGAACAGGGTCAGAAGGAGCGTTCCCGGATCGATCCGCTCCGGGGAGCGGAGAAGCACGCGGCACCGCTCCAGAGTCCCCTTCGCGTCTCCGCGGCGGGCGAGCTCCAGCGCCTCGTCGAATACGCTCATCTTCTCTCGCCGCCGTGCTCGGCGCGGTACCGGATCATCTCGGCCGCTACGCTTATGGCGATCTCCGCGGGCGTCTCCGCGCCTATCTCCAGCCCTATCGGCGTATGCACGCGGGCGAAATCCTCCTCGGTATAGCCCTTTTCCTCAAAAAGGCGTGCCTTCGTCGCGGCTATCTTGCGGCGGCTGCCGATGCAGCCTATATACGCCGCGGGGGTCGCGAGGGCCTGGGCGATGACCTCATAGTCGAAGCCGTGGCCGCGGGTCATGATGACGACGTTGTCGCGCGGGACGATCTTTACGCTGTCGGCTATGGCGGAAAAGCTCCCGAGCACGAGGCCGAACGCCGTCGGGAAAAGCTCGCGCGACGCGAAATCGGGCCTGTCCTCAAACACTATGCAGCGGAAGCCCACGTGCTCAAGCACGGGGACGAGCTCCTGCGCGACGTGGCCGCCGCCGAAGACGTACGTCACGCCGGAGAGCGATATGGGCTCGACGTAAAAATCGTCCGTCAGGACGGCGCCGCTGCCGAGCAGCGGGCGGACCTTCTCCTCGTCGAGCTCCGGAGCGAAGCGCAGCCTGCCGCCGCGCCATACGCCTATAGCCGTGAACTCTCCGCCCTCGCGCGCGCGGACGAGCCATGCGTCCTCGCCGAGCTCGAGCGCCTCGCGAAGGCATTTGAAGGGCTCCGTCCCG
Source organism: Oscillospiraceae bacterium (assembly GCA_016287555.1). Taxonomy (GTDB): domain Bacteria; phylum Bacillota; class Clostridia; order Oscillospirales; family Oscillospiraceae; genus RGIG7949. The sequence continues at coordinate 2,846 of JAEFAK010000080.1, read as the reverse complement.
TCGGGAGCGACGAGCTGGAAATAGACCGTCACGTCGCCGCCGCAGATCATGCCGAGATCCTCGACGTCGTTTTTGGCGAGGATATAGGCGTGCGAGCCGCCCCTGCCCTCTGCGAGCATCTTGAGCGCCTTCTTCTGCGCCTCGAATTCGACCCTGCCGCCGCCTATCGTCCCGACGGAAACGCCGTCGGCCGTGACGGCCATCATGGCTCCGGCCCCGCGCGGGACGGAGCCGGACGAGGCCGTAACGGAAACGAGCATCACGGGGACGCCCGCGGTAATTATCCTGTCAAGGATCTTTTTCATCTTTTCAGCTCCCTTTCCGCGCGCCCGACGAGCTCCCGCCGGAGCGCTTCGCGGTCAGTTTCGTCGATCCCGACGAGCTCGACGCCCCCGACGGCGCGGACGGCGTCGAGGAAAGGGGTGCTCCGCGGCTTTATGACCGCTATAATATCGTAATCGCCCGCCAGAACGGCGAGAACGCGCGCCTTGAATACCTCGGCTCGGTTTTCCATGAAGCCGAGCTCGTCCATGACGACGAGCGAGCCCTCGGGGATGCCCTCGAGCAGCGCGGCGGAGGCATCGAAGGCCTCGGGACAGCCCTCGGCGCGGTCGGGATACACCCTCCCCACGAGGCGGGGCTCGCCCTCCCCGGAGGCCGGGCGCAGAAATACCGGGACGCTCCCGTCTTCAGCCGGAGCGCCCTTGGCCGTATAAAACCCGCGCGGGTCTCTGCCCGAGGCAGAGAGCATGGCGCGGACTATGGTACTCTTTCCCGCGCCGGGCAGACCGGTCAGCAGCAGCTTCATCCTCAAATAAACGCGGCGGGGCAAAACTGCCCCGCCTGCCTTCCCTTTATTTATTCAAAATACTTCTTCATGCCCTGGGTGGCGTTGGAGATATCGTCGCTGATGGTGATGAAGAAGAATATGTTCTCTCTCTCGGAAAACGCGGAGAGCCAGTCGAGGAATTTCTCCGTCTCCGCAATATCCTTCGTATCGACGAGCTTGAAAAGGCTGTCTATGAAAACGGTCGACACGTCGTAGTTGCCTGCGTGCAGGCCGCTGATGAATCCCTTAAGGAACTCAAAAGTCCCGATGCTGTAATCGCTGGCGAAGATGAGCCTTGCCTCATAGGGTATCTCATAAGTGAGGGAACGGTCCTTCTCGATAACGTATACGCTTCCCTTGTCCTCCGCGACGGCCTTCTTTACCAGCTCGACCAGCCGCTTCGTCTTTCCCGAGCCCTTCAGGCCCATCATAACCTTAACCATCTTGACCACGCTCCTTAAACAAGTATTTCTTCTTTTCTCTATAATACCATCCCGAACGTGATTGTTCAACACCGGTTTTGAAATATTATTCGTTTCTTAAAAGTTCCTTCATGATCTTCTTGTAGTCCTCGACGCCGGGCTGGTCGAACGGGTTTACTCCGTCCATGTACGCCGACACGCCGCAGGCAGCCTCGAAAAACCAGATGAGCGCTCCTGCCTCGCCGGCGCAGGGCTTTTCAGCCTCGACGCTCATGACGGGGACGCCGCCCGCGCAGTGGGCGCGGATGACCGCCCTGCGAATGGCGGAGGCTATGCCGCCGAGGCTCTTGCCGGAGAGATCGTCGTCCATTCCGTCGCCGGAGGAGGGGACGCGCAGATCGGGCCCGTCGTCCTTGAAATGGAGCATCGTCTCCATGAGGGTCTTCGGGCCCTGCTGGATGAACTGCCCTATGGAATGCAGCGAGGCGGGCATCTCGAGGCTGACGGGGAATATGCCCCTGCCCTCCTTGCCCTCGGATTCGGCGAAAAGCTGCTCGTACCACTCGCCCAGACCGCGCAGGCAGGGCTCCCAGCAGGAGAGCAGTTCGCCGGAGAAGCCCTTTTCCGCGAGCAGCCTGCGCGCGGAGGCGTAGCGGAGCTCCGGGCTCTCCGATCCGAGGCTGAGCATGCGGGTCTTTTCCTCCAGCGCGCCCGCGAGCATCGACTCGACGTCTATCCCGGCGAAGGCCGCGGGGATGAGGCCGACCGGGCTCAGCACGCTGTAGCGCCCGCCGACGCCGGAAGGGATGGCGAAATGCCGCCAGCCGCGCTCGCGCGCGAGAGCGAGCAGCGCGCCGCGGGCAGGGTCGGTCGTGGCGGTCACGCGGTCGGCCGCGGCGGCGCCGTATTTCTTTTCCAGCAGGCCGAGCAGAAGCCTGAAGGAGGCCGAAGGCTCGGTCGTGCCGCCGGATTTGGATATGACGTTGAGAGAGAAATCGCGCTCGCCGAGGTATTTCATGAGCTCGGCCGTCCTTCGGGCGGAGAGGTCCTTGCCCGCGAAAATGACGCGCTTAGGCCCGAACTCCGGGGTCAGCAGCTCCATAAGAGCGCGCGCCCCGAGATACGAGCCGCCTATCCCGACGACTACGAGCACCTCGGACATGCCGCTCATGCGTCCGGCCTCGGCCTTTATCTCCGCCAGACCGCCCCCCTTCTCCGGCAGACGGAACCATTCCGTATATTCCCCGCCGGCTCCCGCGCCGTTTTCAAGGAGCGAGAGCGCGGACAGCGCGCGGCTTTCCGCCGCGGAAGCGAGCGCGGCTTCGGCTATGCCGGCCGCGGAAGCGTCAAATCTTATCATGGGATATCACCTCGGAGATAGTTTATCCCATCCGGGCGATTTATACAAGCCCCGTCAATGCGTTTTCAGGCAGCAGAGCATGCGGAGATAGCGGACGAATACCTGCCCCCAGGTAAGGCGCGGGACCTCCTCCGGCGCGACGATCGCCCTCTCGGTCAGGGTCTCGCCGGCCGCGTTTTTTATCGTCAGCGTCCCGACGCGGTGCCCGGCCGGGACGGGCGCTTCGAGCGAGGGC
>JAEFAK010000079.1 GCA_016287555.1 Oscillospiraceae bacterium | reverse complement strand
CTGGACATGCGTGTATTTTCGTTTCGCCATAACAACACCCCCTGATGTAGTTCTATTTTCCTACATCAGGGGGTGCTTTGTCTATTGTCCGTTTTTACTGGACCTGTTCAAAAGGAACGGCGCTTTTTTTCTGCCTGTATCTTTCGAAATAACCGCACTGTGCCGAAGCTCTTCCATTTGGCTGAAAAGTATAGTAATATAATGTCGAAATCAGTCGAAAAGGATAAGCCGATGGTTTTTTCGAGCCTTATATTCCTATATGCGTTTTTCCCCTTGTCGCTGCTCGGCTGCGTGCTCTGCAAAACGAAGCCGGCGCGCAACGCGGTCCTGCTCGTCTCGTCGCTGGTATTCTATGCCTGGGGCGAGCCGGTCTATGTCCTGCTGCTGGCGTTCATGGCGCTCTCGTCGTGGTTTTGCGCGCTGCGCGTCGGAGCCGCGGGGACGAAAGCGTCCCGCCGCGGGTGGCTCGCCGCCGCCGTCACGGTGGATATCGCGCTCATCGGCTTTTTCAAGTATTCCGGCCTCGTCTGCTCCGTATTCGGGCCCGTGCCGGCCTTTATCCGGAATGTCTCGCTCCCGATCGGCATATCTTTCTATACGTTCCAGCTCATGACCTACGTCGTGGACGTATACCGGGGCGACGCGGCCCCGCGCCGCCGCTATACCGACGTGCTGCTCTATGCCGCGCTGTTTCATCAGTGCATCGCCGGCCCCATCGTGCGCTACGGCTCGATTGAAGCCGACCTCTTCTCCGACGCTCCCGTCTCCAACGAGTGGGGGCTCGGCGTCTCGCGCTTCTGCGTCGGCCTTGCCAAGAAGGCGCTGCTGGCCAATGCCTGCGGAGCTCTCGCGGACGCGCTCATCGTGCCCGACCCCGCCGGAGCGGAGGCCGTCTCGGCCGCGCTGGAGGCTCTGAGCCGCCAGTCCGCCCTGGGCATCTGGACAGGCGTCGCCGCCTACGCTCTGCAGATCTACCTCGATTTCTCGGCCTATTCCGACATGGCCATCGGCATGGGCAAAATGCTCGGCCTGCACTATCCGGAAAACTTCAACTATCCCTATATCGCGGGCTCCGTCAGGGAGTTCTGGCGCCGCTGGCACATGACGCTCGGCTCGTTCTTCCGCGATTACGTCTATATCCCTCTCGGCGGTAGCCGCCGCAGCGTCCCGCGCTGGATATTCAATACCTTCGTCGTATGGGCGCTGACGGGCCTCTGGCACGGGGCAAGCTGGAACTTCGTCCTCTGGGGGCTGTGGTTCTTCGTTTTCCTGCTCATCGAGCGCGCCTTTCTCGGCAGGGTCCTCGAAAAGCTTCCCGTCGCGCGCAACGTTTACCTGCTGCTGGCGGTGCTTCTCGGCTGGGTGCTCTTCCGCTACTCCGACCTGCGCCTCGTATGGGCGGCCGTGCGCGGCATGTTCGGGGCAAATCAGGCCTCGTCCTTCGCCGCCGCCACGCTTCTTAAAAACAACGTATTCCTGCTCGCCGCCGCCGTTATCGGCTCGACGCCGCTTCTCAAGTCCGTCGGCGCCCGCCTCGACGGCAGGGGAGGCCGTCTCTGGCGCGCAGTGCGCTTCGGCGTCGTTCCCGCCGCGCTGCTGCTCCTCTCGACGGCCGCGCTCGTCGGCGACAGCTATAATCCCTTCATCTACTTTCAGTTTTGAGGCAACGCATGAAAAAACGTGATGAGAAAAGAGGATCGGGCCGCAGGGGACCCGGCGCCGCGATAGTGTTCTTCATCCTGCTCGCCGCGCTGACGGTCACGGCCTTCATCATCCCCCTGCGCCCGACGCTGTCCCTTGCCGAGAAGCGCCGCCTGACGGAGTTCCCGCGCTTTTCCGTGCAGACGCTGCTCTCCGGGGAGTATTTCGACGGCATATCCGCCTGGTTTTCCGATACCTTCCCCGGGCGCGAAACGTGGCTGAAGGCAAACTCCGCCGTCGAGCAGCTCCACGGCGTCACAGACGTGACCATATACGGCGATCTGCCCGCCGAGGCCGACGAGATACCCTCGCCGCCTCCCGCGCCGACTCCGACCCCGACGCCCAAGCCTACTCCGACCCCGACGGCGACGCCGGAGCCGACTCCCACGCCGGAGCCCACGCCCGAGCCGACGCCGGAGCCCGTGCAGATAACGGCTCCGCCGGAGGAATCCGTCGAAAAATGGGGCGGCATAATCGCCGACGACGAGGCGGAGATCATCTTCGGCTCGGCCATCCAGATAGGCGACGCGGCCTACGGGTACTACGGCTTTTATCAGAAGGGAGCGGACGCCTACGCGCAGCTCATGACGGACTTTTCCGCCTCCATGGCGGAGCAGGGCGTCAACGTCTACTGCATCCCCATCCCGACGAGCATCGGCGTCATGATATCCTCCGAGTATATGGAGAAGGTGCGCTGCAGCGATCAGGGCGCCGCCATAACCTACGTCCTCGGCTCCATGGGCGAGGACGTTCACAAGGTCAACGTCTTCAACAGCCTCGTCGCTCACAACGACGAATACATCTATTTCCGCACAGCCCACCACTGGACGGCCCTCGGCGCGTACTATGCCTATGAGACGTTCTGCGCCGCCGCGGGGATGGAGGCCGCGCCGCTCGACGCATTCACGGAGATAGATCAGGGCGAATTCAAGGGCAGCTTCTATTATAACTGCAATCAGAATTCCCGCCTGCGGCTGGATAACGTCTATGCCTACGACCCGCCCGGCGACTACGAGGTCCGCATAACCGGCGAGGACGGCGGGACCTTCCTCTGGACCATAATCTCCGACATGACCAACGCCAGCGCGTCCGGCAAATATCTCTGCTTCATCTCCGGCGACCGCCCGATGATCTCCATAAAGAGAAACGACGTGCCCGAGGGGCGCACCTGCGTCGTCGTCAAGGACTCCTTCGGCAATCCGTTCGTGCCGTACCTGACGCAGAATTACAGCCAGATATACGTCCTCGACTACCGCAGCTATAAGAAGATGACGCTCCGCAGCTTCGTCGAGGCCTATGACGTCGACGATATAATCTTCGCCCAGGCGCTTTCCCTCGCGACGTCCGACGGCGGCCTCAGCCTCGTCCGCGGCATGTGCCGATAGTTAACATAATACATAGATTAGTTTACATAATAGCAACACGGCCGCCTCCGGATCAACCGGAAGCGGCTTTTTCAATGCTAAGCTATGAAATTATGTAAACTTATTTTTCTTTCGCCTTTCTCCCGACCCTTTTCCGTACCGCCTCGATCGCGCAGTGCAGGGCGACGCCGAGCAGGATATTGACCGGGAGCCCGACGAGACAGTAGACGTCCATGGGCAGCCTGAGCAGGTCGGAGAAAAAGCGAAACTCGATGAACCACGTCGCGTTGATGAGGTATATCTCAAGGCTGCTGTCGCCTATCTGCCGCAGCACCCAGAGCAGCGGGCGGACGGGGAGCTTGTCAAAAATCAGCGCGAGGATGAGACAGAGCGGGACGGTCGTGAAAATGAAGCCGTAGATGACAGCTATGTTGAAGGCGAGAAACTGCCGGTAATAGATATAGAGCGTCCCCGCGGCGAGCATCGCGAGCCAGAAGAGCGCGCGGGGAAGCGTCAGCTTTTTGTCCTCATGGACGGCGAAGCCGAGGCGCACGCCTACCCAGAAGATGGGGAAGCGGTAGAGAAAGTCGAGCAGGTGCCCGAGCCCGATGCGCGCGGCGAGCTCGCTGACGGCGACGCCGACGACGCAGCCGCAGACCGTCACGATATCGCGCGCCCTCCCACTTTTCGCGACGGCGAGTATCATCAGCGGCGCGAGCAGGTAGAAAACGAGCAGCGCGGGGATATACCAGTTGAAATGGTCCGGCGCGTCGAGAAAGTAGCCGAGGAAGGCGAGGTTGAGCAGGGCGCTCCTGACCGCGATGCGCCCCGTCAGCACCTTCCATAGATAGAAGGGGACGGTCACGATATAGAACGCGGGCAGGATGCGCCCCGCGCGCCGGACGAGATAGCGCCCGTAGCGGCGCGGCCTGCTTATAGCCGAGAGCGTCAGTCCCATCGCCGAGAGCAGCAGGAAGATGTCTACGCCCGCGAAGCCGATGCGCTTGACCGCGTCGAGAAAATGGACGGGGATGACGAGCGGGAAGCAGTGAAACAGCATGACCCAGAGCATGGCGACGCCCATCAGCTCGGAGCGGTGCGAGCTGAGGAGACTGTACCCGAGCCCGGCGCGGGGCTTGCCCTGTTCATCCATGCAGACTGTCCTCCGTAAAGGCTTGTTTTCCCGTTCATTTTACTTTAGCGCGCCGCGCGTGTCAATAAAACGAAAAGACGCGCGCTGCCTCTTGACAACGCCGCCGGGTTATGATAGCTTTTTTTCTAATAACCCGCTTTATTGAATTAAACTGTATGGAGGGCATCATGGTAGAAGCCAGCATGCGCTATATCAGCGCCTACGATCCCGAGATAGCGAAGGTCCTTGATCTGGAGCTCAAGCGCCAGAGGAACAACATAGAGCTGATAGCTTCGGAAAACCTCGTCAGCCAGGAGGTCATGGCGACGATGGCGTCCGTGCTTACCAACAAATACGCCGAGGGCTACCCCGGCAACCGCTTTTACGGCGGCTGCGAATACGTCGACATGGCGGAGAACATTTGCATCGAGCGCGCCAAGCTCATCTTCGACGCGCACTATGCCAACGTGCAGGCGCACAGCGGCTCGCAGGCCAACTACGCCGTCTATCTCGCCCTCTGCAAGCCGGGCGACACCGTCATGGGCATGGCGCTGGATAACGGCGGCCACCTGACCCACGGCTCCCGCGCCAACTTCTCCGGAAAGAACTACAACATCGTATCCTACGGGCTTGATCCCGCGACGGGCCTCATAGATTACGATAAGGTGCGCGATCTCGCGCTCGCCAACCGCCCGAAGATGATAATCGCGGGCGCGTCCGCCTATCCGCGCATAATCGACTATGCCGCCTTCAGCTCCATCGCGAGGGAAGTGGGGGCCTACCTCATGGTCGACATGGCCCATATAGCCGGCCTCGTCGCTGCGGGCGAGCATCCCTCTCCCGTGCCGTACGCCGACGTCGTCACGACGACCACGCACAAGACCATGCGCGGCCCGCGCGGCGGCATCATCCTCACCAACGACGCGACTATCGCCAAAAAGATAAACGCCGCCATTTTCCCGGGCGTGCAGGGCGGTCCGCTCATGCACATCATCGCCGCCAAGGCCGTCGCACTCGGCGAGGTGCTGCGCCCGGACTTCAAGGCGTATCAGCATCAGATCGTCTCTAACGCCGCCACGCTCGCGAAGACCCTGCTCGACGGCGGTCTCGAGCTCGTCTCCGGAGGCACGGACAACCATTTGATGCTCGTAGACCTGAAGAAGATGGATCTGAGCGGCAAGGAGCTCGAGGTGCGCCTCGATTCCGTCCACATCACTGCCAACAAGAACGCCGTTCCCGCAGACCCGCGCGGCCCGCAGGAGACGAGCGGCCTGCGTCTCGGATCTCCGGCCGTCACGACCCGCGGCTTCAAGGAACCCGAGATGCGCGAGGTGGGCGAGCTCATCCTCAAGACGATAAACGACTATACCGGCTCCCGCGAGGAGATACTCGAGCGCGTCGCGGCCCTCTGCAGACGCTTCCCGATTTACGAGCGCATCAATCCCTCCCCGCGCGACAGCGTTTTCCCCGGCTGATCAACTGAATAAGACGAAGCTGCCGGAAGGTCACGACGACCTCCCGGCAGCTTTTTGCGTCAGCGAAATAATGTGTTGAATTGAGAAAAAAGAAATGATATAATCTGAAAGGCACCGCAGACCTTCGTCGCCGCCGTGTCTTAAGACAAGAAACTCAGTCATAACGACAGGAGAATCATCATGAAGATCATAAAGAGAGCGCTTCTATTGCTTCTTGCCTTGGCATTCTGCTTCTCCGCCGCTGCATGCGGAGAGAAGAAAGAGCCCCTGCCCGCGGACGAACCTGATATAACGGAAGCTCCGTATGACGAGCCGGACGTCCCCGACGAGCCCGACGAGCCGGTCGTTCCGGATGAGCCGGATCCCGATCTGCCCGACATTTCCGCGTTCGTCGGCATCTGGAAATATGACTCCACTCCGTGCTACGTCGTCATAGACCCCGCGCGCGTCTGGCTCGCCGAAGACGTCTACGGCAAGGAGCTCGGCGCCGGTATCGTCGAAGTCGAGGACGACAGCCTCGCCCTTTATATGGAAGACGGCAGATACGTTTCCTCGCTCAAGAGGATAGTGGGCGGCCTGAGCGACTCCGACGGGGACACGCTTACCGCCGCGGACGAAATGCTCCTGCTGCCGACTCCGAACGATCCGCTGACCGAGACGACTCATTTTGAATCGGATGTCTTCAGTGCGGTAACGCTGAAATATCCGCGTCAGATGACCGCGAACAAGCACCCGACTGTAAGCAACTCCGTGAGCTTCAACGCGATCATGGAGAACGGGACCGACGATTATTACAGCAATATTTTAGTCCACTTTGCCAAGATCAACGGTTTCGATCCGTATATGACGCAGGGCGCGGCGCTTGCCCAGCCCTACATGAAGATCATGATGGACAGCTTGGCCGAGTCCATGTACGGCGACAGAGTATTAAAGTGCATCGGGACCGATTTTGAGGACTGCGGTAACTATTACAGGATAATAGGTTACCTGTGGATGGACAGCTCGGTCTATAATCCCGGACCGTCCTATCCCCTCCGCGGGACGATGGAGGTGCGCTATTACGGGCCGACGGGATACGCCCTCGTTGCATTTGCTCTTGCTCCGGAAAGCAGGATCCAGAATTATTTCGAGATATGCAACAATATCATGGCGACCTGCAACTACGTCAACAACTGGACGACGGCGCCAAAGCCCGTCCCGGCCAAGCCGACCGGCGGCTCGAGCCACTCCGATTCCGGCGACTACGGCACACCGTACTACTGGTACGACGAGGACGGAGATGTCTGGTACTGGAACGGCTATGAAAACGAGTTCATCGGCTTCGGCGACGACTATTACATAGACGACGACGGCAACAGTTACGAATCCAACGACTGGGGCTGGGATTACGACGATTACGACTACTATGACGACTACGATCCCTGGTCCGATCCCGGCGACGGCTGGGACGACTGGTCCGATCCCGGCGATTACGGGGATTGGTATTAAAGACACAACCCTGAGCGTGAGCGTATTCCCGGACTGAAAACGGAAAACAGACAAAACTGCCGAAACTGCCGGAAGGAAAAACCCTTCCGGCAGTTTGTTTTTCTGTAAATAAAAAACATTTTCAAATAACCCTTGCAAAGCCGGGAAAAGTGTGCTATTATCCCTTTTGCAGTTGAATATCCGGGTGTGGCGAAGTTTGGTATCGCGCTTGAATGGGGTTCAAGAGGCCGCTGGTTCGAATCCAGTCACTCGGACCAAATAGCGGGTCGTTCCTTTTGGAACGGCCCGCTATTTCTTTCAAATACAATCGAAGCGGCGGCCTCTTGACGGCATCCCCGAGCGGTTCCGGCGCAGCCGGGAGCGAGTGGGGCCATACGCCGCCGGCCTGACGAACGAAGTCGGCAGGCCGCTGGTTCGAATCCAGTCACTCGGACCAAATAGCG
>JAEFAK010000078.1 GCA_016287555.1 Oscillospiraceae bacterium | reverse complement strand
AGAAGCGCCAAATCATGGGCTCGTCCGTTATGGCGGGTATCTTGCGGGTGGGTATGCGCTCTGAGTGGACTATCTCGAAATACTCCTTCAAAAACGCCTCGCACTGCTTTCTCGTATCGCGGCTGTCGAAGAAGAGATGCAGCGCGTAGAAATCCCTGTACTCGGGATAGATGCCGTAGCCCGCGAAGCCGCCGCCGAGCCCGTTGGAGCGCTCGTGCATGGGCTTCATGGCGTCGGTGATCGTCTCGCCGGTCATCCGCTTCCCGTCTCTGGATATTACGGCGGCGATCGCGCAGCCGGAGGGGATGCGCACCTGACCCTCTCTCATCATGCTCGTCAGATCCTTTCGGAAAAATAAAAAGGGCGTTCATTGCCGCGCGGATATGTCCGCGCGATAATGAACGCCATTGCTCATTTGACTGCATGATACTCCCGCTCCTGCACTTTGTCAAGTTTTTATATTGTAAAAAAGCGAAAAAATGCAAGAGCGCAAAAATAAAATTGCAAAACGGGGTTGACAAGGCCCTCGCGCAGTCGTATAATGCGTTTCGTAAAGGCAAGGGCGTCTTTGAGTGATGTGGCTCGAAGGCGCTCTTTCCCGTTTTTCGGGAAGAGCAGACCGAATTGAACAGAGATGAAAAAGGCAAAGGCGTCTTTTGTGTTCACACGAAGGAGTCTTTGCCTTTACTCATTTTTATCAGAAGGAGATTAGAAGAATGAGCACCGTATCTGATTATTTCGGCAGCATGGTCTTTGACGACCGCGTCATGCGCTCGACCCTCTCGGCGGAGGTGTACGCCTCCCTGCGCAAGACCATAGACGAGGGCAAAGAGCTGGATATCGGCGTCGCGAACGCGGTCGCCGAGGCGATGAAGAACTGGGCCGTCGCCAACGGGGCGACGCATTTTACCCACTGGTTCCAGCCTCTTACCGGCATTACCGCCGAAAAGCACGACAGCTTCATATCACCCTCCCCGGACGGCAGCGTCATAATGGAGTTTTCCGGCAAGGAGCTCATCAAGGGCGAGCCGGACGCCTCCAGCTTCCCCTCCGGCGGCCTTCGCGCGACCTTCGAGGCCCGCGGCTATACGGCCTGGGACCCGACCTCCTACGCTTTTATAAAAGGAAAGACGCTCTGCATCCCGACGGCGTTCTGCTCCTACGGCGGGCACGCGCTGGATAAGAAGACGCCGCTTCTGCGCTCCATGGAGGTCCTCAGCAGAGAGGCTCTGCGCATACTGCGCCTCTTCGGCAACGATACCGCCAAGCGCGTCGTCTCCTCTGTCGGCCCGGAGCAGGAATACTTCCTGATTACAAAAGAGATGTACGACGCGAGACCCGACCTGCGCTTTACCGGGCGCACGCTTTTCGGCGCCAAGCCGCCGAAGGGGCAGGAGCTCGACGATCACTATTTCGGCGTCATCAAGCCGGGCGTCGCCGCCTTCATGGAGGACCTCAACGAGGAGCTCTGGAAGCTCGGCATCCTCGCCAAGACCGAGCACAACGAGGTCGCCCCCGCGCAGCACGAGCTCGCGCCGATATATACGACGACCAACGTCGCGACGGACCATAACCAGCTGACCATGGAGATCATGCAGAAGGTCGCTGCAAAGCACGGCCTCGTCTGCCTGCTGCACGAAAAGCCGTTTGCAGGGGTAAACGGCAGCGGCAAGCACAACAACTGGTCCATCGCCACCGACGGCGGTCAGAACCTGCTCTCGCCGGGCGACACGCCCTATGAGAACGCCCAGTTCCTGCTGTTCCTCTGCGCGGTCATCAAGGCCGTCGACGACTATCAGGATCTGCTGCGCATCGCCGTCGCAACTGCGGGCAACGACCACCGCCTCGGAGCCAACGAGGCTCCGCCCGCCGTCATCTCCATTTTCCTCGGCGACGAGCTGAACGCCGTCCTCGAGGCCATCGAGACCGATACGCCCTACAAGGGCGCGGAAAAGACGCAGATGAAGCTCGGCGTGGACGTCCTGCCCATATTCAACCGCGACACCACCGACCGCAACAGGACCTCGCCCTTCGCCTTCACGGGCAACAAGTTCGAGTTCCGCATGCTCGGCTCCTCCAACTCCATAGCCTGCGCCAACATCATGCTCAACGCCGCCGTCGCCGAGAGCCTGCGCATCTACGCCGACCGGCTGGAGAAGGCGGAGGACTTCGAAACGGCGCTTCACGAGATGATAAAGAAGACCATAAGCGACCATAAGCGCATCATCTTCAACGGCAACGGCTACGACGACGCGTGGATAGCCGAGGCCACGGAGAAGCGCGGCCTTCTCAACTACCGCACGACAGCCGACTGCATGCCGCATCTCATGGACGAGAAGAACGTCAGGATGCTCACCTCCCTCGGCGTGTTCACGGAGGACGAGCTCAAGTCCAGACGCGACATCATGCTCGAGAACTACTGCAAGACAGTCGTCATCGAGGCCAACACCATGATAAGCATGGTCCATAAGCGCATTGCCCCGGCGATAACGCGCTTTACCTCCGACCTCGCCGCGCAGGCCTCCGTCAAGAAGGGACTATTCCCGGACCTCGCCTGCGGCTACGAGACGGATCTCGTCAAGAAGCTCTCGGCCCTGACCGATGCCATAGCCGAGAAGACCGCCGACCTTGAAAAGGCCGTCATGGGCCTGCAGGATGCGGAGGACGTCGTCTCCGAGTCGGCTCTCATACGCGACGCCGTACTTCCCGCCATGTGCGAGCTTCGAATCCCGTGCGACAGAGCGGAGCTGCTGACCGCGAAGAGCTACTGGCCCTTCCCGACCTACGGCGACATTCTTTTCAGCGTCAAGTGAGGATAAGAAAATGACAGTTGAATTCTGGTTTCTGATAGGCGCGGCGCTCGTCTTCTGGATGCAGGCGGGCTTCGCCATGGTGGAGACCGGCTTTACCAGGGCAAAAAACGCCGGCAACATCATCATGAAGAACCTCATGGACTTCTGCATCGGGACGGTCGTCTTTTCGCTGCTCGGCTATACGCTTATGATGGGCGAGGATACGTTCTTCGGCCTCATAGGCAAGCCGAACCTCGACCTTTTCGGCCGCTTCAAGGAGTTCATAGCCTCCCCCGCGGAGGGTTTTTCCGGCTCCAGCTATTTCGTTTTCAACCTCGTCTTCTGCGCCACGACGGCGACGATAGTCTCCGGCGCCATGGCCGAGAGAACGAAGTTTTCCGCCTACTGCGTCTACTCCGCCGTGATAAGCCTCGTCATCTATCCCATCGAGGCCCACTGGATCTGGGGCGGCGGCTGGCTCAGTCAGCTCGGCTTCCATGACTACGCCGGCTCCTGCGCGATCCATATGGTCGGCGGCATAGCGGCGCTCGTCGGCGCGGCCGTCCTCGGCCCGCGCATAGGCAAATACGTTACCGACAAGGAAGGCAGGGTCACGAAGGTCAACGCCATACCCGGCCACTCCATCCCCCTCGGCGCGCTCGGCGTATTCATCCTGTGGCTCGGCTGGTACGGCTTCAACGGCGCCGCCGCGACCTCGCCCTCGGAGCTCAGCTCCATATTCCTGACTACCACGATAGCTCCGTCCGTCGCGACCTGCGCGACGCTCATACTGACGTGGATCAAAAACGGCAAGCCGGACGTCTCGATGTGTCTGAACGCCTCGCTGGCCGGCCTCGTCGCCGTGACGGCGGGCTGCGACGCCTTCGACGCCGTCGGAGCGGCGGCCGTCGGCCTCGTGGCGGGCATACTCGTCGTCATCGTCGTCGAGATGCTCGACCTGAAGCTGCATATAGACGACCCAGTCGGCGCCGTCGGCGTGCACTGCGCAAACGGCGTCTGGGGCACGCTGGCCGTCGGGCTCTTCGCCAATCCCGACGCTCCCGCGGGGCTGAGCGGTCTTTTCTATACCGGCAGCGCCGTCCAGCTCGGAAAGCAGGCTCTCGGCTTTGTCTCCGTCGCCGCCTGGGCCACTGTTACTATGCTGGTATTCTTCCTTATCCTTAAAAAGATAAACTTCCTGCGCGCCGAGCCGGCCGACGAGCTCTCCGGCCTCGACGTCAGCGAGCACGGGCTGCCCAGCGCCTACGCGGACTTCATGCCCGCCGTCGACAAATATGCCGAGTTCGGCACCGGCGAGCATATAACCGCCGTCACCGGCACGACGCCGGTCGCCGAGGCGGTCCCCGTCCGGCGGGAGCCGACCTTCGACGGGCACAAGTTCACCAAGGTCGAGATCGTCTTCAAGGAGGAGCGGCTATATGCCCTCAAGGACGCCATGAGCAAGCTCGGCATAACGGGCATGACCGTCTCCCACGTCATGGGCTACGGCATGCAGAAGGGCCATACGGAGTTCTACCGCGGCGTCGCCGTCGAGACGGACCTGCGCCCGAAGGTGCAGGTGGACATCGTCGTAAGCGCCATCCCCGTCCGCGACGTCATCGAGACGGCCAAAAAGGTCCTCTATACCGGCCATATAGGCGACGGCAAGATCTTCGTCTACGACGTCGAGAACGTCGTCAAGGTACGCACCGGCGAGGAGGGCTACGACGCCCTTCAGGACGTTGAATGACAGGTGACCGGATATGTGTTCGATAATAGGCTATTGCGGCCCCGTCCCGGACAGGGACGCATTTGAAAGGGGCTTCGCGCGGACGAAATCCCGCGGCCCCGACGATACAAGGATCATCAGCGCTGGAAAGGGCCTCCTCGGTTTTCACCGCCTTTCCATCATGGGGCTGACGCCCTCCGGCATGCAGCCGTTCGAAATGAACGGCTGCGCCGCCGTGTGTAACGGGGAACTTTACGGCTTCGAGAGCGAGCGGGAAAAGCTGCGCGGCAAGGGCTATACCTTCCTCTCCGACAGCGACTGCGAGATAATCCTGCCCATGTATTTCGAGTACGGGACGGACATGTTCGCCATGCTCGACGCGGAATTTGCCTGCGTCATTTTCGACGGGAGGACGGGCGAATACGTCGCGGCACGCGATCCCATAGGCATACGACCGCTCTACTACGGGTACGACGGACGCGGCACGGTCATCTTTGCCAGCGAGGCGAAAAACCTCGTCGGCCTGACCGAAAGGATAATGCCCTTCCCCCCGGGACACTATTACAAGGGCGGCCGATTCGTCCGCTATTGCGACATAGCCGCCGTGGACGCCGTCTGCCGCGACGATCCTGAGACGGCCTGCGGAAAGATACGCGAAAAGCTCGTCGCCGGCGTCAGAAAGCGCCTCGTCTCCGATTCGAAGGTCGGCTTCCTGCTTTCCGGCGGGCTGGATTCCTCCCTCGTATGCGCCATAGCCGCGCGGGAGAGCTCCGCGCCCATCGAGACCTTCGCCATAGGCATGAGCGGGGACGCCATCGACCTCAAGTACGCAAGGCAGGCCGCCGACTTCATCGGCAGCCGTCACACAGAGGTATACATGACCCCCGACGAGGTCATATCGTCGCTGGAGCGGGTCATAGAGCTGCTCGGCACCTGGGACATCACGACCGTCCGCGCCAGCATGGGCATGTACCTCGTCTGCAGAGCCATACACGAGCGGACGGATCTCCGCGTCATCCTGACGGGCGAGATATCCGACGAGCTCTTCGGCTATAAATACACGGACTTCGCCCCCTCGGCCGAGGCGTTCCAGCTCGAGGCGCAAAAGCGCGTCCGCGAGCTGCACATGTACGACGTGCTGCGCGCCGACCGCTGCATCTCCGTCAACTCTCTGGAGGCGCGCGTGCCCTTCGGGGATCTGGACTTCGTCAGATACGTCATGAGCCTCGATCCGGAGATGAAGCTGAATAAATACGGCAAGGGGAAATACCTCCTGCGCCGCGCCTTCGAGGGACTCGGCTATCTGCCGGACGGCATACTCTGGCGCGAGAAGGCGGCTTTCTCCGACGCAGTCGGACATTCCATGGTCGACTACCTGAAAGAGTACGCCGAGACGCGGTATTCCGACAGCGAATTCGAGGAAAAACGCGGAAAGTACTCTCACGCGCAGCCTTTCACGAAGGAATCGCTCCTCTACCGGGAGATATTCGAGAAGTATTACCCCGGGCAGTCGGAGATGATAGCGGACTTCTGGATGCCGAACAGGGAATGGGAGGGCTGCGACGTGGACGATCCCTCGGCCCGCGTCCTTTCCAACTACGGGGAGAGCGGCAAATAAGCTTTTTCGGAGGAAAATATGTGCGGGATAGTCGGATTTACGGGAGCGCGGAGCGCCGCGCCCATCCTGCTGGACGGGCTGAAAAAGCTCGAATACAGAGGCTACGACTCTGCGGGTATCGCCGTCATGGACGGGCGGAGCATATCCGTCAACAAGGTCAGAGGCAGGATAGCCAGCCTTTGCGAAAAGACGGGCGACGGAGAGACGGTCCCCGGCTCGACGGGCATAGGCCATACCAGATGGGCGACCCACGGCGCCCCGACCGAGGAAAACGCGCACCCGCACCTGAGCAACGACGGCCGCTTCGCCATCGTGCACAACGGGATAATAGAGAATTACGTCTCCCTGCGCGAGGAGCTGATAAAGGGCGGCTATCAATTCCTCAGCGAGACGGATACCGAGGTCATAGTACATCTGCTCGAAAAATACTATAAGGGCAATATGCGCGACGCCCTCATCAAGACCGCCAACAGGCTCCGCGGCTCCTACGCGCTCGGTGTCATCTGCTCCGAGGAGCCCGGAAAAATATACGCCGTCCGCGAGGCGAGCCCGCTCATCCTCGGAGTCGGGACGGACGAGAACTTTTTCGCCTCCGACGTGACCGCGCTCGTCAACTATACCCGCAGCGTCATATACCTCGAGGATGGGGAGTTCGCCGAGCTCTCGGCGGATTCCGTACGCATCTTCGACTGCTCCGGACAGGAGCTGCGCAAGAAGGCCTCCCGCATCCTCTGGGATGTGCAGGCCGCAGAAAAGGGCGGGTACGAGCACTTCATGCTCAAGGAGATCATGGAGCAGCCCGGCGCCGTAAAGGCGACGATCGCCCCCCGCATCAGGGACGGGAAGGTCGGTTTCGAGGAGCTGGGCGGACTCGTTCCGACGCTGCCCGGGGTCCGGAAGATAATAATAACGGCCTGCGGCTCGGCCTATTATGCCGGCTGCGCGGGAAAGTACGCCATCGAAAAGCTCTGCCGCATCCCCGTCGAGACGCAGCTCGCGAGCGAGCTGCGCTACTCCGATCCGCTCATAGACGAAGGAACGCTCGTCATCGTCGTCTCCCAGTCGGGCGAGACGGCGGACACCATAGCCGCGCTCAAGGAATGCAAATCGCGCGGGGCGAAGACGCTCGCCGTGGTCAATGTCGTCGGCAGTACCGTCGCCAAGCTCGCGGACTATACGGTCTATACTTGGGCCGGGCCGGAGATCGCCGTCGCGACGACGAAGGGGTACACGACGCAGGTAGCGGTGCTCTATATGCTGTCGGTCTTCTTCGCGGCGCGTCTCGGCCGCATCGAGGACGAGGGAAAGCTCGCCGAGGCGCTGCAGGCGCTGCCCCGCAGGATACAGCAGGCCATAGACATGAACCCGAAGATACCGGAGCTCGCGAAGAAATACCATGAGTCCCGCGCGCTGTTTTTCATCGGACGCAACACCGACTGGGCCGTTGCGCTGGAGGGCGCGCTGAAGATGAAGGAGATAT
>JAEFAK010000077.1 GCA_016287555.1 Oscillospiraceae bacterium | reverse complement strand
TTTTTGAGGGGTCAGAGGCTGACTTCCCCGCAGCAGAGCGATCCGAGGCGATCGACGGCGTCGCTGATGAGCCTTGCCATGGACAGCTTGGGCACTCCCGCGACTATGTTCTCGCACTGGTTGAGGGAAATCAGGATGCGCACGGCCTCCGCCTGCCCTATCGCGACGGCCATCTTCGGCGTCACCTCGCCGCAGAGCGAGTCGGCGATGACCATGCCTATCGGCCCGACGATGACGTCGGCTTTGCGGCAGCCGACGAGGACGGCGTTCTCCCCCGTCGCTCCGCGCTGGGCGCCGGCCTTGAGCATGGACGCCGTGGCCGCGCTGTTGGTGCCGACAGCGGTGAGTTCAAGCTGAGGATAGGCGGCGCGAATCTCCCTGATGAGCTGGCTGCCGAGCTGACCGCCCTGCCCATCGATTACCAATATGTTCATGAGGATAGCTCCTTTAGGTTTTTTTCGTATCTTAACATACTTTTGATCTAATTGCCATCCTTCTTTTTGGAGGAATTGGCATGCTTTCGGCATTGATTTGTTCATATTATTGCTCTATAATTGCGCTTGCCGCGCCGAAAAGGGTATTCTTTCCTCCGGACAGAGGGCGGATATGCCCCGGTGGGCGGCAACTCCAAGGAAAAGAAGGTCATAAAATGAAAAAGCTAATCGCGATCCTCGCTGCTGCGGCTCTCCTGCTCACTTTCGCCGCCTGCGCCGCCAAGCCGGCCGATCCGACTCCGGCCGCCGATCCGACTCCGGCCGCAGACCCGGCTCCGGCAGCAGACCCGACGCCGGCCGCCGATCCGACCCCGGCCATAGGGCTGCCCAATCCGATCACGGAATACGGCTCGCTCGAGGAGATAAACGAGCTGCTCATCCTCAAGCTCGCTCATCCTCCCGTCATGGGCGTCACGGACGAGAGCTATAAAATAATAGACGCCGGCGAGACGCAGATAGCCGAATACGACTTCAAGGTCGCGGGAGTCGAATACTGCTTCCGCGGCAGCCCGAGCTACGACGCCGACATCTCCGGCTATTACACGGCAGAGGGTCCCGCCTTCAGCGGCATGCCGACGGAGGAGACCGAATTCGTCGAGGACGGCGACGCCAAGCTCGCCCGCTGGGCGACTATAGACGGGCAGTATACGCTGCTCTCCCTGAACGCGAGCGACGCCTTCGAGGACGTCGCCAAGGAACTCAGAGGACTCACCGCCCCCTGGATGAACGATACCGAGCTCGCCTACTACTATGAGTGCCTCGAGGGGCAGTACTATGACGAGTTCAGCCAGAGAGCCCACATGAAGGCTGAGGCGCTCGGCGCCGACGGAGTCAGGCTCACCGTCCACTGGTCCGGCTCCGCCTTTGAATACTACGAGTGGGTCATGACCGGCAGGCTCTATGAGGACGGCCTCCTAAGCTACAGCGACTGCGTCAAGACCCTATATAAGACCGACGAGAACGGCAATACATCCTCCGAGGTCGAGAGCGAGGGCGGCGAAGGCTTCTTCACCCCGACCGAGGACGGCAAGCTCCTCTGGAACGGCGCGGAGGACGATTACTGCCGCGAGTGCATATTCTTCAAGCCCGACGAGGACCTCGCCGCTTACTACGCCGCTCTCGAAGGCGAGTATTATGACGAGTACAGCCAGAGGGCTCACATGAAAGCCGAGGCGCTCGGCGACGAGGGCGTCAGGCTCACGGTCAACTGGGCAGGCTCCGTCTCCGAAGATTATGAGTGGGTCATGACATGCAGGCTCGGCGACGACGGCCTTCTCAGCTATGACGACTGCGTGAAGACTCTCTATAAGACCGACCAGAGCGGCAATACCACCTCCGAGGTCAAGAGCGAGGGCGGCAAGGGCTTCTTCACCCCGACCGAGGACGGCAAGCTCCTCTGGGACGGCGCTGAGGAGGACTACTGCCGCGAGTGCATCTTCTTCATCCCTCCCGAGGCGTAACGCACGGAAAAAAGATTAATAACAAAGTGCCCCGCCGGATCAATGACCCGGCGGGGCACTTTCAATTGTCATTGCGCGAGGATCACGGGAGGTACGGATTATCCGTGACGTTGTCGGGCTGGCTGCCTCCGATGAGGACGGTGGCCGCTTCGCCGTAGCCGGCGGGCAGGACGCCCTGGATGGCGTCGAAGTCGGTGCCGTACTGGTTGCCTCCGAAGGCGGCGGAGAAGGTCAGCGCCGTGCCGACGGCGGAGGGAAGCTTGCCGGAGACGTCGCCGCGGATATGGTCCTTGGCTATCGCGGAATCAGTCACGTTGAAGTAGTTATAGTAGTACTTGCCGGCAGCCGCGCCGATGGGATCGTCCCAGGTGACGTCCATGGCGTAGAACTCGCCGCCCAGCTCGACTATGTTCCAGGCGTGGCCGCCGCTGCCCTGCGAGGTGACGCAGGTGCCGGCGATGAAGGCGCAGCGGATGTCCATCTTCTGCATCATGTACTGGAACGCGCGCGAGTAGCCGGCGCAGACGCTCTTCTTATTGACGACGGCGCTGTAGGCGGTCTGGTTGAGAACTGCGTTGTAGTCGTAGTCTATGGTGCTGATGAGATAGTCGTGGGCGTATTTGGCCTGCTTGGTCGCGTCGCCGAGGCTCCACATATCGGCCAGCGCGGCGCTGAGGGCGTTCTCGAAGGCGGCGCGGTTGCCCGGGATGTCCGAGGCAAGGGTGTTGTACTTGGGCACGACCTTGGTGACGTTGCCGTAGTTGTTGTAGGCGTAGCTGTACCCGCCGTCCATCCAGAAGAGGTCGGGGCTGTCATAAAAGACGGAACGGTAGACCATCTTGATATCGGCCTTGTTGACGGGCACGGTCAGGTATATCTCCTTCTTGCCTTCCGCCAGGCCCGCGCGGATGAGGTCGTAGGCCTGCTTATAGGTATCGGAGAGATTCTCGCGGTAGAGGTAGGCGTCGGATCTGACTGGCTGACCGTCGAGACGGGTCATAACGTTCTGCAGGATAGGCTCGGTCGCGCGGGATATATCCTGATCGGGATTGGCGTCAAGCTCCTCGGTCTCCTCGAAGTCGTCGATGAGGTCAAAGCCGTAGGAGAGGTTTTCCTCTTCCTTCTTTCCTCCCTGCCCGCAGGCGGAAAGGCCGACGCAGAGGGCCAGCACGAGCAGAAGGGCCAGGATCGACGTGATGCGGATCTTCATTTTTATTCTCCTCTCGATTGATGGGCGGCCGGCTTTTCCCGGCCGTCTTCGGCGCGGATTATCATACCAAAAGTTGATACAAAAACATATATATTGTAGCATCAGGAAGAAGCAAAATCAACATAATGTTTTGTCCCGCGAGCCGTAAGGACCCTTATTTTTGTTTGTTTGACTGCGGAGAAAGGCATTTTGTTCCGCAAAAAGGAAAAAAATATCCGGAGACCGAAATCTCCGGATATTTTCAAGCTTAGATCAGTCGAGCTCGATGCTGGCGATGATGGCCTGGACCTCGGGATCGGCGATGCTGATGCCGGTCTCGCTGCCGTCGTCGTTCTGGGTCATGAGCATGACCTGGAAGTCGGTGCCGCCGACGTTGACGAAGGCGCACTCATACTTGTACTCGCCGTCGCCGCTGAGGTTGTCGTCGGTCAGGTTGACGCCCTTGACGTCAGCGCCGTTGACGGAGAAGGTGGTCTCCTCGACGGTCTTGTACCACCAGCCGAAGCCCTCGATGGTGTCCTCGACGCTGGAGGTCAGCATGTAGATGTTGACGCTGGGCTTGGAGAAAGCGTCAAACTCGCTCTTAGCGCCCTTGCAGAACTGGAGAGCGTCGGTCTTGAGGGGATAGTTGCCGTTCTCATCCTGCTCGCCCCAGATGTCTGTCTGAGCAATGTTCAGCCAGCCCTTCGGGCAGACAGCCTTGAAAACGGTGGTGTCAATGGTCTCGCCCTTGACGTCCTTGCCGCCGCCGTTATCGGACGCGGGGGTATCGGTCCCGGCAGGCTTCTTGCCGCAGGCGCCGAGCACGAACACGAGGGAAAGGACCATAGCAACGCACAGGATGATTGCCAGAGTCTTTTTCATTATTGTTTTCCTCCTAAAAAAGATGTGCGGAACGGCATCGCGTTCCTTATTGCTGCCCGGAATATGTATTCCGACGCGGATCCGCTCCGCATAGCTAACTCAATATATCCCCTTTTGGTCGAAAATGCAACCCCTATTTGCCCTAAACGGAGCCGAAAAAGCCCGAAATCGGCGATTTTCCGGCTTTTTTCTGCGTTTTTCCCCTTTGCCGGAGTCACCGTGCAGGGATGTTCCGGCCCGGACCGGAGGGCCGGTCTCAATTCAGCTTATGCAAATATATGGAATATATCGGTTTTAATTATTCATCTTCTCTTCTGCGTTCGGGATGGAAATGCTTCCAGAACAGGCCGAATTCCTTCTCCGTTATCGCGCCGCCGTTTGAGACTATGACATAATCCTCGCCGCGCCAGGTGTATTTGACCTCCGTCGGGTAATAGCCGCAGCGCTCATAAAAAGCGAGGCGTCGCAGGCGCTGCTCGATATTCGGGCGGTACGGCTCCGGTCTCTCGGGATCGGCTATGATGCGCTGCCCGGGGTATCTGCCGCGCAGGGCGGCGAGAGCGGCGGCTCCTATGCCGCGGTCCCGCATTTCCGGCATGACGGCGAAATAGAGGATATGCGTGATATCCTTATAGCTCAGCACGGCGAGCATGCCCGCGAGCTCGCCGCTGCACTTTACGGCGAGCAGCTCTCCGGGGCCGCCCTCGCTGCCTATTATCTCCTCCGGCTCCCTGCGCTCGTTGGCGGGAAATGCGCTCTCATAAAGCGCGAGTACGGCGGGCAGCTCCGGCGATGAGGCGCTGAGCCTGACAAGCTCTGTCTGCATCGTCTCTCCTCCTCTTTTCAAAGGTCGACCTTTTCGAAGAGCCGTATCGCGCTCTTTTCTGAAACGAGCGTCAAAAGCACGAAGACGACGGCTCCCGCCGCGAGGATAGCCGCCTGCAGCCCCGCATGCTCGAAGCCGAAGGCGTTGACGGCCTCAAGGCCGGGAACATGGTGGAGCGCCTCGGCGATCAGCACGACTACGAACGAAACTATGATAAATGCGACGAAGGGCTTTGCGAAATAGTACCCCGTCCTGAAAAAGCCGCGGACGAAAATGGCGTTGAAAAGCCCGAAGATGAGCATCATGAAGCCGAGGAAAGCGGGATTTGCGTTCATCAGCGCGTTGGCCCTGTACGCCGCGGCTTCGGAAAGAGCCGTCATGCGAAGGAGAGTCACTATCGCGCTGAGTATGAAAGCGCAGAGCTCGATAAGCACGCAGAAGGCGTATTTGCCGCGAACGACGTCCGCCTTCGGGACGGGCAGCAGCGAGGAATAGACGATATCGTTCGCCTCGCGCGCATACTGAAACGACTGGAAAAGGCCGAGGCAGACGAAAAACGCGCTCAGAAGTATCGGATATCCCGGGCAGAAAGCCAGCAGCGCAAAGGCTATGAAGAGGTAGGACAGGAAGGACGCGGAAAGCGTCATCTCCTTTTTGAGCATCTTACGCATCGGCTTCGCTCCTTTCCAGACGGACTACCGTCTCCTCCAGCGTCTCGCCCTCAATGCCGAAGCGGGCGGTGAATTCCTCCTTCGGCAGAGCCGCGGCGAGCCTCCCCTGCCTTATATACGCGACGTCGTCGGCGCACTTTTCGACGTCGGAGATTATATGCGTCGAGAAAAGTATCGCCGTGCCGCGATCCCTGAGCTTTTTGAAAACGTCGATGAGCTCCTCCCGGGAAAAAGGGTCCAGCCCGCTCGTCGGCTCGTCGAGTATCAGAAGCTCCGCGCGGTGCGACAGGGCCAGCAGCAGATTGAGCTTGACCTTCATCCCGTCGGAGAGCTCGCAGGGACGCTTTTCCTCATCGAGCCGGAAAAGCTCCAGCATTTCGTCGTAAGCCGCCTCGTCCCAGCTCGGGTAAAACGTCCTGGTGACTGCGACGATATCCCGTATCCTTTTTTTCGGATAGTAGTTGACTGCGCCCGTCGAATAGCCGATGCGGGGCTTTACGGCGTTCTCGTTGCCGGCGAAGGGCATGCCGAAATATGAGACCGAGCCCGACGTCGGGCGCACGAGCCCCAGCATGGATTTAATGGTCGTGGTCTTCCCCGCCCCGTTGCGGCCGATAAAGCCCGCTATGCGGCCGGTAGCGAGGTCGAAGGAGACGTCGGAAAGCCTGAACGAAGGATACTCCTTGCAAAGGCCGCGTATCTCTGCGACGTTCATTTTTCTCCTCCTCCGAAAACGTTCTCATAAAAGGCCTGAAAACTCTTTTTTGGCGGTATCGCCATGCCCTGCTTCTCGTCGGCGAGGATGAATAGCGTATCGCCCGGCCTGATGCCGAAGATATCTCTCGCCTGCTTGGGGATGACTATCTGTCCCTTTTCCCCGACCGTCACGGTCCAGGCGTATTTGCCCTCGGGTCTGTTCATGGCCGCCCCTCCTTTGCGTGTGATAAGTATGATTTGTATAACAAATTATACTTATCATTTTTATCAAAGTCAAGAGAAATGCAAAAAACTTCCGGGCGGCGCGTGCCGTCCGGAAGTCCAGTTCCCGATGATGCGCAGGCAGTTCAGCGCGAGGCGAGCTCCTCGCAGAGCTCCTCGAAGGCGCTCCGCTCGGCGAGCGAGGCGAAGGAAAACTCCTGATATTTCGATTTATCTCCGTTCCAGTAGAGATAAAGCCATGGGCCGCGGCCGCCGGAATCGAGGCTCTCCTCCCGCTTGACGACGGTCCCTCCCCTGAGGCAGTCGAAAAATTTCTCCCATTCGGCGTCCGTCAGCTCGATCGTCCCCGTCACGGTCGCGTCGTTCTCGGTCAGCGGCCAGTGGTCGCCCTCCCGCTTCTGGTGAAAGAAAAACCGCTTGCCGTCCTCGACGTAGAAACGGTAACGCTGGTAGTGCGGCGGATCCGTCGAGGCGTCGACGGTATAGTAAAAGTCCGTGACGTCGCCTATGGCTATGTCCGTCCCGACGAGCTTTTCGCCCTTGCCGGCCTTGGGCGAAGCGGGCTTCGCCGCGCAGCCGGAGAGCAAGAGCAGCGCCATCATGCACAGCGCAAAGGGGATCATCTTTTTCATTTCAGCACCTCCGCAGGTCTTTCCGGTCTCACTTTTTGCCGCCTTTTGAGAGCCCGTTATCGCCGAACGTCTCCTTCCAGCCGCCTATAGGGCAATATATCTGGCAGCGGCTGCAGCAGCTTTTCGGGTAGTGGTCGAGATTGCAGTTTGAAAGCGGGAAGCGGCGCATCGCGTCCGCGATGTCCTCGTCGGTCGGGTCGTCGGTCGTCACGAGGTCGCCGCGCTTGCGAATGCCCGCGAACTCGTCGCGCAGGCCCAGCGCCGCGACGGTGCAGGCATTGACCCTGTGCTTCGAGACCTCGTATTCCTCCCCCGCTATACGCCAGCGGTCGGGCTCGTCCTCGCCTTTGGCGGGAAGAGCGTGCATCGGGCAGACGTCGCTGCAGACCCGGCATTTACCCGGGTCGCAGAGTCTCGGGCCGCGGTCGGGCCCGTCGTATTCGAGCTCGAGGTCCGTCAGCAGGCAGCCGAACTGCACGCGCGGGCCGTACTGCCTCGTCACGGGGAAGTTGTTCCAGCCGGGCTGGGCTATGCCCGCGGCTATCGCCGC
>JAEFAK010000076.1 GCA_016287555.1 Oscillospiraceae bacterium | reverse complement strand
TGCTCGGTAAAAGTTCCTGGACATGCGTGTATTTTCGTTTCGCCATAACAACACCCCCTGATGTAGTTCTATTTTCCTACATCAGGGGGTGCTTTGTCTATTGTCCGTTTTTACTGGACCTGTTCAATTTCCGTGACGGCTGCTTTTTAATATGAAAGATCAGAATTCGTAGCGGTGGCCGAAGCGCTCGAGATTGTAGCGCTCGATCTCGTCGAAGATGATGGGCTCGACGTGGGGATAGATGCTGCCGGGGCCGCCGTAGGTATGGCTGGGGATGAAATTGCTCAGCTCGCCGTATTCGATAAGAGCGCGGCGCACCTCGGTGCGTATCTCCTCCTCGGTCGCGTCCTCGCGGTCGATGACGGAGTCGATGCCGCCCATGAGAGCCATGCGCCCGTCGAGCTGCTTGCTGATCTTGACGATGTTGTTGGTCGGCAGCACGCCCTGCCAGACGTCGATGCCGATATCGACCATGTCCTCCACGATGGGCTCGCAGAACGAGTCGGAGTGGTGGATGACGAGGACGTTGTTTTCATGGAGGTAATCGTAGAGCTTCTTGTAGGGCGCCTTGAAAAACTCGCGCCACGTGTCGGGCTGCATGAAGAGGCTCGTCTTGCTTCCCCAGTCGTCGTGGGAAAGGATGGCGTCGGGATGAAGGTTCTCGACGATGAGCTTCATGTACTCGAGGCGGTATTCGCAGATGACGTCGATGAGCTCGTGCATCTCGTCGGGATAGAGCAGCAGGTTGACGAGGGAATCCTCAAACGTCATCAGCATATGGATCTGCTCGAAGATGCCCGTGCCCATGACCGTCATGCTCAGATATTTTTCGCGGTCGATGGCAGCGGCGTTGGCCTTGGCTGTCTCCCAGCCCTCGGAGCACTTGCCGCGAAGATCGGGGACCTTGACGTATTTCTGCCATTCCTCGATATCCTGGATGACCTGATTTTCGGCCGTGACGATGGGTACCGCCGCGGGAGCGTCCTCCGGGAAGGAGATATACGTGCCCCACGCGTCGATGGAGTCCGTACCGCGGATACGGTTGCCGCGGATGAGCTGGAACACGGGGTCGCCCCCGATGGGGCGGAAAGCGTTGTAGCAGTTCGCCAAACGGTCGGGCTTACCGCCGCGCTTGACGGTCTCGAGGAAATTCTGTCTGAGCGTCAGCATAACGATTCTCCTTGTTTTGTTCAGATTGAGCCTTAACGGAGATAATCCGTACTATCTTTCGATAATAGGGTATCATCAGCGGGAATGATAGTCAAATTTCAATATAGACTGTCAGTAATTCCAAAAAGTGATTGAAAACCGTCACGATACGGGCTATATTAAGAATGGAAGGAAAAAGAAGCTGCGGAGAAGGGGGCGTCATGCAGGATATCAATCTCTACAACATCCAGCTGTCGGACATCGAGCTGTTCCTCAATGTGGCGAAGTACGGGAGCTTCACCAAAGCCGGCGAAAAGATGTTCATGACACAGTCATGGGTCAGCAAGCGCATCAGCCAGATAGAGCGCGAGCTTGATCTGCGGCTGTTTCTCCGCAACAAACGCGAGGTCCTGCTCACGCCCGCGGGACGTATCCTTGAGCAGCGCCTGACCAACGTCACCAACGACATACTCGACGCGATACAGGCCGCCCACGTGGCGCAGACCGGCGCCTCCGGCTATCTGCGCATCGGGTATCTGGAGTGGGGCAGCGTCGTATTTCTGGACCTGATCAGAAGATTCATCGCGCTCAACCCCCAGTTTTCCGTGGAGATCTTCCGCCGGCAGTTCGCCGAGCTGCGCGCCGACATCTCCATAGGCCGGATGGACATCATCTTTACCATATCCTACGACTGCGACCAGTTCAGCAGCTCGGAGTACTGCACCATGAACGTGGAGCGCGTCCCCGTGCTGGCCTATATGAACAAGGACCATCCTCTTGCCGGCCGCTCGTCCGTCACGATGGAGGATCTGCGCCCCGAGCCCATGCTCATGGTGGACCAGAAATCCTCTCCGGGATACGGCACGTTCGTCCGCAATCTTTTCATAAAGCACAAGATACGCCCCGTCATCGCGCAGTACGCCCACGACGGCGGCGAGCATATCGGATCGATACTCATCGACAAGGGCGTGCTGCTCGCCAGCGCGAACTTCCTCGGAGACTCGTGGGACAAGGAGATCGCCCGCGTCCCCGTCGAGGGCGAGTACGTCTACATAACCGCCGTATGGAGGCGGCAGAACAGCAACCTCGTCCTCATGCGCTTCCTCAAGGAGATCGCCGAAAACCTGGAAAACTCGGAGGAATAGTCCCGGCCGCCCGCCGGCGGCAAAAAGCCGCTCTGAGGCGAGCGCTCTCCGTATAAAACAAACCGGCGTGACCAGACGGTCACGCCGGTTTTGCTGTTAAGCTCAGGCTCGCGGGCGAAGTGTCCTGCGTCCGCGAGCCGCTGCCATTCGGACCTGTGTCCGGGGCCGGACCGTCACTGCGCCTGAACGGCGGTCATGGCCGCGGTATTGACGATGTCGTTGACAGAGCACCCTCTCGAAAGATCGTTGCAGGGTCTTGCGAGGCCCTGCAGGACCGCAAAGCACTCGGCTCCGCCGATGCGCTGGGTGATCTTGTAGCCGATGTTTCCCGCCTGAAGGTCGGGGAAGACCAGAACGTTGGCCCTGCCGGCGACCGGGCTGCCTTTTGCCTTGGACGCCGCCACTTCGGGAACGATCGCCGCGTCAAACTGCAGTTCTCCGTCCAGAAGGAGCTCCGGCGCAAGCTCATGGGCGATCCTCGTCGCCTCCCGGACCTTTTCTACCAGCTCGTGGTTCGCGCTTCCCTTGGTGGAGAACGACAGCATCGCGACCCGGGGCTCCGGGACGTCGCATAATCTTCTGGCCGTGTCCGCGGACGCGACGGCGATCTCCGCCAGCTCCTCCGCCGTCGGGCAGGGATTTACAACGCAGTCGGCGTAAAGAAGCAGCCCGTCCTCTCCGAGGCTCTTGTTCGGGCAGTCCATCAGGAAGCTGGACGATACGATCCTGCTGCCCGGAGCGGTCTTCAGTATCTGCAGCGCGGGACGGAGCATATCCCCCGTCGAGTGCACCGCGCCCGAGACAAGGCCGTCCGCGTCTCCCGTTTTGACCATCATGATCCCATAGTACATCACCGTCGAGATAAGGCTCGCGGCTTCGGCCTCGGTAAGCCCCTTGGACCTGCGGATATCGTAAAGGAGCTTCGCGTATTCCTCGGCCCTGGGGCTGTTTTTGGGGTCCTCGATGCATATCCCGTCGATATCGGCCCCGATGCCGGCCGCCGCTCTGCGGATCTCCTCCGGGTCTCCCAGAAGGATGGGCTCCGCTATCTTTTCGCGCTTCAGGATAGACGCCGCTTCGATCGTACGGACTTCGCTGCCTTCGGGAAGAACGATCCTTTTGACGTTTGCGCGCGCCTTGTTTTTTATTCTGTCGATTACACTCATGGATAACACTCTCCGTTTGCGTCAGTTTCCTGCAGGTCCGGGCCCATCATCTCCCGGCCCGGACAGATCGATCAATTATAACATGGGAACGATTTTAATTCCACAGTCTGTTCTCGAACGGATCCGCTCCGCCGAAAGCTCGCCCGCGCCCGGGCGGCGATATGAGAGAAACCGCTTTCCCCGGGTCGGGGAAAGCGGTTTTCGTTAAATATGCTCAGCACATGTGCTCCGTGCGGGAGATGAAGTCGTCCTGAAGGGCGCGGCTCACCTCTACGAAGAAGACCGAGAATCCGGCGATGCGGACGATAAGGTCCGTATGGAGCTCCGGATGCTCCTGCGCGTCGTGCAGGGTCTCCGTCGAGACGACGTTGAACTGCACCTGCATGCCGCCCTTGTCGAAATAGGTGGCTATCAGGGCTTCGAGCTTCTGGTCGCCGCCCTCGCCCTGGACCGCGGTCGGCGAGAAGCGGATATTGAGCATGTCGCCGTTGCCGAGCTTGTAGTGAGGAAGCTTCGCTGCGGAGAGCAGATATGCGGTGGGGCCTTCCTTGTCGTAGCCCTGCCTCGGCGAGATCGCCTCGGCGAGAGGCTCGCCGGTGCTGCGTCCGTCGGGCGTCGCCCACGTCAGATTGCCGAACTCGAGGTGCGTGGTGACGGTAAACGTGCCGCCGCGCCACTTGCCGCGGAAGCCGGTGCAGTTGTTCATGTGATCGGCGTATACGCTCAGAGCCCATGCGCCGAGCTGGTCGACCTCGTCGACGTTGTTGCCGTAGTGCGCCATCCTGTGGCAGATGTATCTCTGCATGTCCTCATAGCCGACCCAGTTGGCGCAGAGGGCGTCGTAAAGCTGGCGGGCGGTGAACTTCTTCTCTTCGAAGACGAGCTTCTTGATGCAGTAGAGGCTGTCTGCGACGTTGCCGGTGCCGAGCGCGGTAAAGCCGGTGGAGTTGTACTTCGCGCCGCCCTTGAGAACGTCCATGCCCTTTTCCATGCAGCCTTCCATCGTGGCGGAAGCGACGACGGAGGGGAAATAGGTGCTGTAGACCATCTCATAGAAGTTGACGAAGGTCACGTGCCAGTCGAGGAAGTACTTCATCTGCTTTACGAAGGCTTCCTGGAACTCCTCGAAGGTCTTATAGTCGTAGAGATAGCCGGTGCGGAGACCGGAATCGTTGCCGTTCATCGGGTTGTGGCCGTTGTGGATGGTCATGTTCAGCATGCCGACCATGTTGCTGAAGCTCTCGCCGCCGGAGCTGCCGCAGGCGGCCCATTCGGTGCCGCATCCGGCGGGCTCGACGCAGCCGATGATGCAGTAGTCCAGCGCGTCCTCGTGGGACAGACCGCGCTCCTCGAGAGCGGGGACGATGATATCGTCGTTCTCGAACGCGGGCATGCCGCCGGCCGCCTTGGAGGACTCGATGGCGTTCTCCCAGACCTCCTGCGGAGTGCCCTTGTGGATACGCACGGAGCAGGACGGAATGGTGATATAGAGTCTGGCGTAGGTCTGCAGGAGCATGATGGTCATCGGGTTGGTGGCGTCGTTGCCCTGGCGGTCCTGCCCGCCGACGGAGAAGTGATGTCCGCCGCACTCATAGTGCCATCTCGCGATGTCGTTGTCCTTCTTCAGGCCGGCGCCGGTGGGGCTGCCGGTGGGGGTCTTGGAATCCTTCATCTTCTTGGTCGAGCCGTAGGTCTGGACGAAGAAATCGCCGAGCTTCAGTATGAAGGCGTCGGTCAGCTCCTGAGCGCGCTCCATGGTGATGGAACCCTCGTCGAGTTCCTTCTGGAGGAATCTGCCGCAGTACTGGTCTATCCTGCCCAGAGTCACGCCGTGAGCCTGGCCGTCCGCGTGGAGCATGCCCTGATAGAGGATGATGGCCTGCATGGCTTCCCAGTAGGTGCGGGCGGGATTCTCGGCGATCCAGTAGAGACCGTCGGCCATCATCTCAAGCTCCGCCCTGCGCTCGCCGGAATACTTCTTCGCTTCGAGAGCGGTGAGATCGGCCCAGCGGGTCGTGTAGAGCATCGCGGCCTCGGCGACCTTCTTGATGGAGCGCCAGGTCGTGAATTTGTAGGCGCTGTCTCCGTAGCACTTGCCCATGACGGAATCCATGTGCGCCTGAGCCTCGTCGGCGATGTACTTCCAGCCCTTGTCGACGACCTTCTTGTAGTTGGCGCAGAAATGCCCCTGCGGCATGCAGGCGGTGGCGCCGGGCACACGGTTGCCGAAGGTGGTGCAGTTGTCGCCCTTGAGCGCCCATATCTCGTCGGGCAGAGCCTTCAGGACGCGGGCGTGGAAGGTCCTGTCCTTCCAGTACTCGACGGCGTCCCTGTAGATCTCGCGGTCTTCGTCGGTGATGTAGAGGAAGCAGCCGGGGGTCTGGCAGTCGGCCTTGAAGTCCTCGTCGGGCTGATTGACGATGGCTTCGATCCAGCGGGTGTTCCACTCGATGTAGTTGCAGGCGGCTCTCCACTCGCGGCCGATATTGCCGACGAACATGGCGTCCTCTTCGATGAACATCGTCTTGTCGCGGGCCCATGCGTAGAGGCAGCCGGCGCGCTTCATCTGCTCGCACTCGTCCTCGTGTTCCTTGTAGTACTGCGTGTAGATCTTGGTCCTTTCGGCGTCGAGAATGACGTGACCGTAGTCATGGTCTCTTCTGATGTCCCGGATGTGCTGGATCCTCGGACTGATCGGGGATTTCTGATACATACTGTTATCTCCTTCTGCGAGGATAAAATGAGAGCGTATTCCGGGCTCATTTTATCCGTGCTTAAAACATACCTGTGTTATTTGATACTTAGCTATTTTATATATTATCATTTTTTTGGAAAAATGCAATATTTCAGCCGTGTATTTTGCGGATATGGTATTAAAAGGTATGATATTGCCTGAAAACGGTTGACGGGAGAATGCAATGATATTATTATACATAGGTGCTTTACATAGGCGATTTGGAGCGTTCCGGCGGCGGAGCCCGCCTTCGTGCTCCTTTCCTGCGGACTGCGCGCCCCGACGGATCGCGGTCTCCAGAGAAACAGAAAGGAATCAGCAACATGGAACAGGTCAGCGGACTTTTATATGATATCCAGTCGTTTTCAGTACAGGACGGGCCGGGGATCCGCACGACGGTATTCCTCAAGGGCTGCCCGCTGCACTGCCCCTGGTGCCACAGCCCCGAGTCTCAGGCGTTCTATCCGCAGATCAGCTGGATATCCATGCGCTGCTCCGGCACGGAGGTGTGCGGAGAGAGCTGTCTGAAGGCGTGCACCAAGGGCGCGCTGGAAAAAGGCGAGATGGGCGTGAACACTCTGACGCAGGAGCCGATCCAGTACGTGCACGTCAACCGCAAGCTCTGCGACAACTGCGGCGACTGCGCCGTGGACTGCTATCCGAAGGCGCTGTTTGTCTGCGGCACCCGTTATACCGTCGAGGAAGTCATGAAGAAGGTGCGCCAGGATAAGGCGTTCTTCGAGCGTTCCGGCGGCGGAGTGACGGTCTCCGGCGGAGAGGCGCTGAGCCAGAGCGAGTTTACGATCACGCTTCTCAGGCAGCTGAAGGCGGAAGGCTTCCATACCGCGCTGGATACGACCGGCTTCGCGCCGTGGGAGATCGTGGAGAAAACGCTCCCCTACACGGACCTGTATCTGTATGACCTCAAGCATATGGACAGCGACGTCCATCAGAAAACGGTGGGCGTGCCCAACGAGATAATCAAGGACAACCTCAAGCGTATCGCCGCCGCCGGCGGAAAGGTCCAGATCCGTATCCCGGTGATCCCGCAGTTCAACGACAGCAACGACGTCATGCGCCGCACCGCGGAGTTCGTGAAGGAGCTCGGTCCGGACGCCGTGACAGTCGTGCAGCTGCTCCCGTACCACAATCTCGGCGTTTCCAAGCACCTGCGCATCAGCGACGAGATCGTTTTCGAGGCGATCCCGCCCTCCGACGCGCGCATGGAGGAGATCAAGGAGATCTTCGTCGAGCACGGGATCCCCGCAATGATCCATTGATCCGTCGAATAAAACAGACCCGCCACTATGGCGGGTCTGTTTTTGCGTAAAGTGGCGTTTTCGACACCGCAAGACTGCATTAGTCAAGTACGATTTGGTCAAGTATAGTTGACTGAATGTACGGTTCGTTACAAAAAACCACAGCCCGCCGATTGGCGGACTGCGGTTTTTGGTTGCGGGGGTGGGATTTGAACCACACGACCTCCGGGTTATGGCTTCGCCCCGCCTTGCCGCATTTGCCATTCCCGGGCCGGGCGAGGGCGCCGCGGCCCGCCAATGGCGCGGCTGCGGAAAAACCTGGCCTGCTGTATCCGCCCCCGGCGGCGCAGGCCCGCTTTTCCCAACGAGCTGCGCTCGCCGGTCTCATGACCCGGAGGCCGAATGACCGAGTCCGTCTCCGAAATAAAAAACCACAG
>JAEFAK010000075.1 GCA_016287555.1 Oscillospiraceae bacterium | reverse complement strand
AAAGAAATGGTCCGGGATCGACGAGCTCAAGGCCCAGACCCTCGCCGACGCGGAAAAGGTCAGGAACCTTGAATACTGATGAGATAATGCAAAGACTGCGATAAAACAAAACGCCGCTCAGACGAGCGGCGTTTTTCTATGCCTGTTATTGCGTTATGTCAACCTTTGAGCAGCTCCATGAAATATGGGAGCGTGAGCTCGAAGCAGGGACCCATGCGGAGATCGTCCTCGCTTTCGAAGGTGACGGCTATGGTCTCGCGGGTGTACTTGACAGCGATCTCCGAAGCCTCGGCGAGAGTTTTCCCGCGAAGCAGCGCGCCGAGAAGCGCCGAGCCGAAGACGTCGCCCGTGCCGTGAAGGTAGCCGGGTATGCGCTCGGCGAAGGAGTAGTCAATCCTGCCGGCCTTCGGGTCATAGGAAGCGGCGCCGAGCATCCTGTCGTCGAACCATACGCCAGTCAGCACGACGCGGTTGTCTCCCATGTCGGAGAGCCTGTGCACGAGCCCTTCGATGTATTCTCTGGTGTAGGGTCCGTCCTTATATTCCTCGCCGAGCATGAGGCAGGCCTCGGTGATGTTCGGGCACATGATGTCGGAAGCGGCGCAAAGACGCTTCATCTGGGAGGGGAAGCTCTCGGCAAAGCCCGCGTAGAGCTTGCCGTTGTCGGCCATGACGGGGTCGACGAGCGCGATGCACCCTTCGGCCGCGTGGCGCTTTATCAGCTCGAGCACGAGGTCTATTTGCTCGATGGAGCCGAGGTAGCCGGAGTATATGGCGTCGAATTTGAGGCCCATGGTCGCCCAGTGATCGGATATGGGGAGCACGTCCTCGGTCAGGTCCCGGTAAGTGTAGCCCGCGAAGCCGCCCGTATGCGTCGAGAGCACGGCGGTCGGAAGGACGGAGGTCTCGATCCCCGCCGCGGATAGAATGGGGAGCGCGACGGTCAGCGAGCAGCGCCCGACGCATGAGATATCATGCACGGCAAGCGCGTTTTTCTGCTTTTTCATTTCAGTTTCCTTCTTTCGGTTTCAGGGAAGAGGTCTATCTGCTCCTGAGAAGACGAAGCGCGGTCTCCTGCTTGGTGACGCTGTGCGGCTCAAGGCGATGCTCGGAGACGAGCCTCTCGCAGTAGGCCTCCAGCTCGGAGCACGGTCCGAACAGGAGCTCGAGCGTCATCTCGCACGTCCTGACCGACTTGTCGCCGACCGTGAGCACGCCCTCGTCGAAGCTGAGCTCGGCCCTCGTCATTTCGGGCAGGTAAAGGGTAGCCGAGCGGCGGGAGCACGTGTAGGAGAATACGGGACAGAGATCCTCGCCGCGTATGTCGGCGAAGGACTCCGGCGCGCCGCAGGCGATAAGGTCGCGTATTACGGGCTCGGTGCCGTGAAATACCGTCGAGAAATCCTGGCCTTTATAGAGGCCGGGATGCCCGTCCTTGACGTAAGAGCCGAATTTGAGCGTGGCGATGGAAAGGTTTATCCAGGCGCGCACACGGATGAGAGCGTTCCTCCCGGCGAGATCCCAGTCCGGCGTATCGTAATGCACGTCGAGCGTGTTCCGTTCCGTCCAGTCGTCCTTCAGGTATTGGGTGACGTAGTCGCTTGAGGCGATGATGCCCGCCTCTGCGGGACCTTCAAGCGAGTATTTGAATTCTATCTCGGTAGCCATATCTTGAGCCTCCAGATTATCCCAACAGATTTCATATTATAATTATACTACGATAAGCATGCGTTAACAAGCTGTGAATTATTGCGGGAAGGCCCGCCGCCGAAAGAAAAAAGAGACCGCCCAACAGCAAACGACCGTTTACTCCCGTTTGGTTTACTATAATCGTCTTTTCTGCGAGAGAAAGAACCGTTCGGGAGAATGTCGGGTTGACTGTAAGAGAACTTAAAAAGGGAAGCATAAGGCTGAAAAAAGAGGCGTTTGCGCGCCTCGGAACGGCGGTCGGGAGCCTCGCGGAGAGGCCGGCCGCCGCGCGCTCGGCCGAGTTGGCCGCGAGGTTTTTTCTGGCTGCCGTGCTGGCCGCCGCGCGCATTTTCGGGGGCGCTTCGCCCTTTGCCGCGGGCTTCGTCGCCGCCGCGGGATCGGGGATCGGCGGGCTTTTCGCGCTTCTCGGAGCCTCCGGCGGCGCCATGCTCGGCATGGGCCTCGGCGCGGGCGTGCGCTATATTGCCGCAGCTGCTCTGGTCTATGCCGCGGGGCTTGTTTTCAAGGGGAGCGCCGCCGCCTCACGCCGAGCCTTCATGCCCTGCGCCGCGGCGGCGGCGTCCGCCTGCGTCGGGCTCGCGTATCTCATCGGAGAGGTGAGCGTGCGAAATGTGTCGGTTTACATAATAGAGGTGATACTGACGGGAGTATCGGCCCTCGCCTATGCCTCTGCGCTGGATCCCGCCGCAGAGAAAAAGACGGGAACGGCGCTCCTGTATACTGCCGTGACCGTTATGGCCGCGCTTTCGGAGGTGCGCGTCTTCGGCGTGCTCGGTCTCGGCAGGGCGGCCGCCGTCGCGCTCGTGCTCTCCGTTTCTGTCAGGGGCGGCGCAGGCTCCGGCGCGGCTGTCGGCGCTGCCGCAGGACTCGCCATGGACGCCGCCGCGGGAGGGCCGCCGTTTTTTACGCCCGCTTATGCCGTTGCAGCTGTCGCCGCGGGGCTTTTCCGAGGCTTCCCGCGATGGGCAGCCGCCTCGGCCTACGTCGTCGCCAACGCGCTTGCGGCCTTCTGGGCGGGCGGAGAATACCTTCTGCCCATCCTTGCCGAAACCTTTGCCGGCAGCGTCGTCTTCATGCTGCTCCCGGGAAGACTTCTGACCTCCGTGCGCGAGCGCGTGGAGGGCGAGGAGACGATGGACGGGGCCGAGCGCTTCATCGGCTACGTCCGCGGCAGGACCCGCGCCGCTGCCGAGGCGATGCGCGCCGTGCATGAGAGCATAGCCCGCCGCCTGCCCGACGTCAACGACGAAGACGTCTCCGGCGTATTCGATATGGCGGCGTGTTCGGTCTGCGAGAAGTGCCGCTCCGCCCCTCGCTGCTGGCAGTCCGAGATCGAGACGACCCGCGGCGCGCTCAACGACGCGACCGCGGCCATGCTCCGCCGCGGCGAGCTCGACGGGGAGGACCTTCCGCAGCATTTCCGCGATTCCTGCGAGAATCTGCGCGGCTTCACCGCCGCCGTGAACGCCGAGCTGCGCGCCCTGCGCGCCCGGCGCATGTATCGCAGGAGGCTCAACGAGGGGCGGGACGCAAGAACGGAGCAGTACCGCGGCATGGAGCAGCTCCTGACGGGCGTCGCGGACGCGCTCGCCGACCGCACCGACGCGGACCGCACCGCGGAAAAGCGCCTGAAGCTCTATCTCGCCGGAGCGGGACTGCAGCTTCACGGAGGGTTGTTCAGGGACGGGGCCGGGCGGCTCCACGTCGAACTGGAGGGCGCGGGCATATCCGAGCTGAAGCATACGGAAAACTATATCGAGAAGCTCTCGGCAGCCGTCGGGGCGCGCCTTGCGGAGGATGCCGAAGCATCCTCGCGCGGGAGGCTTAGGTTGTTGCAGGCGGAGCCGCTCCAGGCGACGGTCGGCATGGCGGGCATGCGCCGCGAGGGCCAACGTGTCAGCGGGGATTCGAGCGCCTTTTTCAAGACCGACGAGGGGACTCTCTGCGTCATATTATCCGACGGCATGGGGACGGGCGAGCAGGCCGCCGCCGAGAGCGAGGAGGCGGCCTCCATCCTCGGCCGCTTCCTGCGCGCGGGCGTCTCGCCGGAGCTTTCCATGAAGCTGCTGAGCTCGGTCATGAGCCTGCGCAGCGAGGAGACGATGGGCGCCGCGACGGCCGATCTCATGTGCATAGACCTCTTTACGGGCTCCGCGGGCCTCTATAAATACGGCGCCTCGCCGACGTATCTGCTCTCCGGGGGGAAAATAAAGCGCGTTCGAGGGGAGAGCTTCGCCGCCGGCGTGGGAGGATTTTCCGCGCCGGACAAAACGGAGCTGACCATGAAAGCCGGGACCGTCGCCGTGATCGTCAGCGACGGCGTCGCCGCAGACAGGGACGATTCATGGATAGCACCGCTCATCATAAGCGAGGCGGGTAAGGGGCCGCGCGCCCTCGCCCGAGCCGTGCTCGAAAAGGCCGTCGAGCTGCACGGCGCGTCCGACGACATGACCGTGCTCGCCGTCGCGGTATCGGAGCGCAAGCCGTGATAAAGGGCGTGACCAAGAGCGTCATAGTCGTTCCCTCGCCGGATCCGGCGCTCTTCGAGTCGGCGATATTCATCATCCGTCACGGCGCCGTGCCCTCTGAGGCCGCGCTGAAAAAGCGCCTTCTCCGCGAGGCCGAGCTCATAGCCTCCGCGTACGTCCGTGAGCGCATTCCTCGCGGCAGCCGCTTCCCGGCTCCCGCATGGGCGGGCATAGGCGCGGCGGCCGCGTTTGCCGCTGCGGGACTCGTTTTCCTCCTGAACTGACGGGGCTTTACAAAAAACCCCCGGCGGGTTAAAATCAAGGCAGAAAGCTCAGGGAGGAAAATGCCTTGAATACGTTATTTAAGAATATAACCGCCGTCGTGCCGGAAGGCGCGGGCTTCAAAACGCTCAGGGGCGACGTCTGCGTCTCCGGAGAGGTCATCTCCGGCGTCGGCCGCGTGCCCGAAGGCTTCGCCGCCGACAGGACGATAGACGGGGAGGGAAAGCTCCTCATCCCCGGCCTCATCAACTCGCATACGCACGTCTATATGACGGTCTTCCGCAACTACGCGGACGATCTCGACTTCACGGACTGGCTCTTCGGGCGCATCCTGCCCATCGAGGACAAGCTCGTCTACGACGATTTCTACTGGGGGACGAAGCTCGGCTACATGGAGATGCTCGCGACGGGGACGACCTGCTCGCTGGATATGTACATCGGCATCGACGCCGCGCCGAACGCCCAGCAGGAATGCGGCATCCGCGCCGTGCTCAGCCGCGGCCTGACCGGCGGAGCCGACGATCCGGAGGGGGGCGAACGCCGCCTGAGGGAGGCCCTGACGGAGTATGAGAAATGGAAAGGCGCGAAGGGCCTGAGCTTCATGCTCGCCCCGCACGCGCCCTATACCTGCGATCCGGGCTATCTGCGCGAGATCGCCGCCGAGGCCGACAGGACCGGCCTTGCGATGAACGTGCATCTGTCCGAGAGCCTGGACGAGCTCAATACCATACGCGAAAAGTACGGCATGAGCCCGCCGGAGTACTTCGATTCCGTCGGCGTCCTGCGCCCGAACACCGTCTGCGCCCACTGCGTCCATCTTTCCGAAAGCGACGTCGCGCTTCTTGCCGCGCGCGGAGCGTCCGTCGCCTCCAATCCCGTCAGCAACCTCAAGCTCGGCAACGGGACGGCGGATATCCCCGCCCTGATGAAGGCTGGCGTCAACGTCGCCATAGGGACCGACGGCACCGCGAGCAACAACACGCTGAACATGATACGCGAGATGAGCTTCATGTCCCTCCTGCACAAGGGCGCCCACGGCGACGCGAGCCTCGTCAGCGCGCAGGAGACCTTCCGCATGGCGACGGCCGGCGGGGCGAAGGCCCTCGGCCTCGAGGGCGTGACGGGCGAGATACGCGAGGGGCTGCAGGCCGATCTGGTCATGCTCGACCTCGACAAGCCCTGGCTCACGCCGCATAACGACCTCATCGCATCCATCTGCTATTCCATGAACGGCAGCGAGGTGGAGCTCACCATGGTCGCGGGCAGGACGCTCTATGAAAAGGGACGGTTCCTGACCATAGACGCGGAGGAGACCGTGGCCCGCGTCGAGGCCATGTGCGACCGCCTCGGCACGAGAAAATAAGGCGCAAAATCGCTGTTGACAAAGCAAAAAAGCTGTGTTAACATAACCGGCAAAGGCAGAGACGGGGAGGAGTAGGCCCGGATCGAGGCGAAGAGAGAGGGCGGTCGGTGCAAGCCCTCGCGAGATCCGCTCCGAAGGTCGCCCCCGAGCTGCGGCG
Source organism: Oscillospiraceae bacterium (assembly GCA_016287555.1). Classification (GTDB taxonomy): domain Bacteria; phylum Bacillota; class Clostridia; order Oscillospirales; family Oscillospiraceae; genus RGIG7949. The sequence continues at coordinate 2,144 of JAEFAK010000075.1, read as the reverse complement.
CGGAACGAAGTACGCGCCGACGGGAACTCCCGTTACAGAGCAAAGAGTGCCGCACGAAGTGCGGAATTCAGGTGGTACCGCGGTTAACTATCGCCCTGAGCATTTTATGCCCGGGGCGTTTTTATTTCCCGGGCGGACCGGAGGCAAGAAAATGAAAGAACTGTCAAAGACCTATGATCCGAGTATCGTGGAGAAGCGCATCTACGATATGTGGGTCGAAAAGGGGTGCTTCAAGGGCGTCCGCGATCCGGAGAAAAAGCCCTTCACCATCGTCATCCCGCCCCCGAACGTGACCGGTCAGCTCCATCTGGGCCACGCCTTCGACGAGACGCTGCAGGATGCGCTCGTGCGCGTCAAGCGCATGCAGGGCTACGCCGCCCTCTGGATTCCCGGGACGGATCATGCCGGCATCGCCACGCAGATTAAGGTCGAGGAGATGCTCCGCAAGGAGGGCAAGACCCGCTACGATCTCGGCCGCGAGAAGTTCATAGACCTCGTCTGGGAGTGGAAGAAGAAGTACGGCGGCCGCATCGTCGAGCAGCTCAAATCGCTCGGCTCCTCCTGCGACTGGGACAGAGAGCGCTTCACGATGGACGAGGGCTGCTCCCGCGCCGTCCGCGAGGTGTTCGTCAGCCTCTATGAGAAGGGGCTCATATACAAGGGCAACAGGATAATCAACTGGTGCCCGAAGTGCACGACCGCGCTCTCCGACGCGGAGGTCGAATATGAGGAGAAGCCGGGCAAGCTCTGGAACATCCGCTATCCGGTCAAGGATTCCGACGAGTACGTCGTCGTCGCGACTACGCGCCCGGAGACGATGCTGGGCGATACCGGCGTCGCCGTGCACCCGGACGACGAGCGCTATACCCATCTCGTCGGCAAGACCTGCATCCTTCCGCTCGTCGGCCGCGAGATACCCATCATCGCCGACGAGTACGTCGAGCGCGATTTCGGCACCGGCTGCGTCAAAATGACGCCCTGCCACGACCCGAACGACTTCGAGGTCGGCAAGCGCCACGACCTCGAGGAGATACTCATACTCGACGGCGACGCGAAGATAATAAACGGCGGAAAGTACAACGGCCTCGACCGCTACGAGGCCCGCAAGGTCATCGTCGAGGACCTTGAAAAGGGCGGCTACCTCGTCTCCATCGAGGACCACGTCCACAACGTCGGCACCTGCTACCGCTGCGGCACCGACGTCGAGCCCATAACCTCCGCGCAGTGGTTCGTCAAGATGAAGCCGCTGGCCAAGGAGGCCATCCGCGTCGTGGAGGAGGGCGAGATAAAGTTCGTGCCCGACCGCTTCTCCAAGACGTATATGAACTGGATGAACGGCGTGCGCGACTGGTGCATCTCCCGCCAGCTCTGGTGGGGCCACCGCATCCCCGCGTGGTACTGCGCCGACTGCGGACACGTCACCGTCTCCCGCGAGGACGCGGTCAAGTGCGAAAAGTGCGGCAGCACGCATATCACGCAGGACGAGGACGTGCTCGATACGTGGTTTTCCAGCGCCCTCTGGCCGTTCTCGACGCTCGGCTGGCCCGACAAGACGGAGGACCTGGCGTACTTCTATCCGACGAGCGTGCTCGTGACGGGCTATGACATCATCTTCTTCTGGGTTGCCCGCATGATATTCTCCGGCATGGAGCACATGAAGCAGATCCCGTTCAGGACGGTCCTGTTCCACGGCCTCATCCGCGACTCACAGGGCAAGAAGATGTCCAAGTCCGCCGGCAACGGCATAGACCCCATCGAAATGATAGAGAAGTACGGCGCCGACGCGCTGCGCATCAATATCATCACGGGCAACAGCCCCGGCAACGACATGCGCTTTTATACCGAGCGCTGCGAGGCCATGCGCAACTTCGCCAACAAGATATGGAACGCCTCGCGCTTCGTGATGATGAACCTCAAGGGCGACGAGGCGGGCCTTCCCGACGAGCTCGCGCTCGAGGATCGCTGGATCCTTTCCAAGCTCAACGCCCTCATCCGGGAGGTCACGGACAACATCGAGCGGTTCGAGCTCGGCATCGCCGCGACGAAGCTCTATGACTTTATCTGGGGCAGCTTCTGCGACTGGTACATCGAGCTGACGATGCCGCGCGTCAGTGCCGGCGACTAGGCCGCGGCGGACGGCGCGG
>JAEFAK010000074.1 GCA_016287555.1 Oscillospiraceae bacterium | reverse complement strand
TATGGTAAACGGAAATGAGGGCGTCGAGCATCTGAAGAAGGACGTCGCGCTTTTCAGGGAAGGAAAGCTGGAGCCGAAGCAGAGCGAGGGCCCGATGCCGGGTACCGTATATCTCAGCGAGGACGGCGTCGGCTTCAGGGTCGTCGAGTTAAGGAAAGAATGAATGGAGAGAAAACGCTTTTCCTTCAGCCGGAAGCCCGGCCCGGGAAAAGCGTTTTTCAGTGAGGAGCATCGCCGTGTCCGATAAAAAACAGGAGCGGGAGCTGAGGCTCCCTCTCGTCATGTACCACCATCTGCTCGAAGACGAGGCGGGGTGCGGGGACTACGTCATAAGCCCGCGGACGCTCGAGGGAGATCTCGCCTACATACGCGATCACGGATACACTGCCGTCGGGGCGGGGGACGTGCTCCGCTGGCTCCGCGGAGAGACGGAGCTTCCAGACAAACCGATCATGCTGACCTTCGACGACGGCCGCGACAGCTTCGCCGACCGGGCTCTCCCGCTGCTGGAGAAGTACGGCATGAAGGCCGTGCAGGCTCCGGTCATGGCCTGGGCGGGGAACCCCGATCCGGACGGCTCGGGTTACTCCTGCATGAGTCCCGGACGCATCGCGGAGGCGGCCGCCTCGGATCTCGTCGAGCTCGCCAACCACTCTTTCGACATGCACCTCGTCAGGCCGCGCTTCGGGATACTGAGGATGGAGGGCGAGAGCGGAGCGGACTACCGGGCGGCTTTCGTGAGCGATACGGAAAAAGCCGAGGAGGCGCTCGCCGCGGCCTGCGGATACGTGCCCCGGGTCTACGCCTATCCCTTCGGCGAGTTCGGCCCAGAGGCGGAGAGCATGCTCGCCGGGCGGGAATACCGCCTCGCCTTCACCTGCGTCGAGCAGGTCAACGTCATAAAAAGAGGAGCGGCCGGGCTCCTGGAGCTCGGCCGCTTCAACAGAGCGTTCAGACTGGACAGAGAAAAGTTCTTCTCCGCCTTTGAATAAGCGTCAGTTCAGCTTGGCTATGGACTTGTAGTCGTTGAAAAGGCTCTTCTTGGCCTCGGCGGCTATCTCCTCGACGGTCCAGTATTCCGAGCCGAACTTCTGCATCGTCCTGCAGATGACGGGCTCTGCGTGCAGCTGTATCTTGTTCCCGGCGAGCTCAAAGACGCTGCCGGAGACCTCGGAGGCCGCGTCGGATGCGAGGTAGGCGAGGAAGGGCACTATCGCGTCGGGCAGGGGGGTCGTCTCATAGGAGGGCGGGATATTGCGCCCCGTGGCGAGGATGGGCTCCTCCGTGACGGCGCAGACCGCGTCCATCTCATAGGCCGCGCGGGTCTTCGCAAACGGCGAGAAGGCGTTGCAGGTAATGCCGAAGGGCCAGAGCTCGATGGCGGCCGCCCTCGTCAGGCCGACGACGCCCGCGTTCGCGGCGCAGTATTCCGCGTGCTTGATGATATCGCCCTGATAGGCGCGGGAGGTGCAGTTGATGATGCGCCCGCCGCCCTGTTTCTTCATGTAGGGGACGGCGAACCTGATGACGTTGAAGTAGCCCTTGGGCTTGATGCTCGTGACCTTGTCCCAGAGCTCCTCGCTTATCTCGTCGATGTTGGAAAAGCCGAAGGCTCCCGCGACGTTGACGACGATGTCGATGCGCCCGTATGCTTCGATCGCTGTCTTGACGAGGCGCTCGGCGTCCTCGAATTTCGAGATGTCCGCGAAGCAGTGGACGGCCTCGCCGCCCGCGAGCCTTATGGCCTGCGCGGTGGTCGCGGCGTCGCCCTCGTTCTCGGCGACGGCCTTTCTGTACCACTCCTTGCGCTCGTCGCTGAGCGCGGCGAACTGCGCGTCGGTAAGCATGGCGCTGCCCGTGCTTCCGGGCTTGCGATTATTCGTGACGACCTTCGCTCCGAGCTTCGCGAAGCCGAGCGCTACCGCACGGCCGACGCCCTGACCCGAGCCCGTAACTATCGCGACCTTATCCTTAAGGACCTGACTCATTGTTCGATACTCCCTTCGGCATGTATTTATTGCCATTTCTGAGTCAATTATAGCATACGACGCGCCGAATTCAATACTTCCGCTCGCTTGACTTTGCTCTGCGGACGGCGTAATATTTAATAAGTAAACTGTTAAGGAGCGAAAAGCATGAAAGTTCTGCTTCTCGGCGGCTTTCTCGGCTCGGGCAAGACCAGCATACTCCTGCGTCTGGCGCAGTATCTCGTCTCCCGCTCCGAGGGCGGCACAAAGGTCATGATAATCGAAAACGAGATCGGCGAGGTCGGCGTGGACGACAAGCTCCTCAAGTCGCAGGGGCTGCAGGTCCGCGAGCTCTTCGCCGGCTGCGCCTGCTGCAGCGGCGGGGCCGATCTCATAAACGACATTTCCTACATAAAGAAGAATTTCGATCCCGAGTGGCTCATCATCGAGTCGACGGGCGTCGCGTATCCGCTCCAGATCAAGGAGAACGTCGAGGGCGTCTTCAAGGTCAGGGTCGGGGTGCTGTGCCTGGCCGACGCGCAGCGCTGGCGCCGTCTGCGCCGCGCCATGAGCGAGCTTATCGACTGCCAGCTCGAATGTGCCGACTGGATCCTGCTCAACAAGGTCGACCTCGTCGAGGAGGAGCAGCTCGCGGGCATCGAGGAGGACATAAAGGGCATCAATCCCCGCGCCGAGCTTCATCGCACCGTCGGCAACAGGCCGATGGACGACGGGATATGGCGCGGCATCGCGGAAGGGAGCGTCTGGAATGCTTAAGCTGGAAATGCGCGGCCGCACACACGACGAGGCTCGCGTCGTCTCGGCGCAGTTCAAGGTCGAAGCGGACTTCGAGTCCGTGCGCGACGCGCTCGTCAAGGCCATGGAGGCCGAGTGCGAATGGGCCGAGGCCAACGACGTCATCATCGGGCACCTCAAGGCGTATATAAAGCGCGGCGACGAGGCCGTCATGCTCTCCACGACGGGCTACGGCGTGCAGGTCAAGGGCGAGCCCGGCGAGGGCGCGGAGCTCGACGTCGGCATCGATTCCATAACCTACGGCTCGACGCTCGGCGTCGCCGAGCAGCGGCTGGAGGCCATTGCGCGCGGCGTGCTCGCCGGGCGGGATATCGAGGTCAACTGGGACTGCGGCGACCCCGAATGCACCGACCCCAGCCATCACCATCACGATCACGGCGGGGAATGCTCCTGCGGGCATGACCATGAGCATCATGACCACGGGGAATGCTCCTGCGGGCATGAGCACGCGAAAAACGTGATCCGCGTTCCCGTGCGCGTAGTGAAAAAGCCCCTGAAGGTCCATCCGAGGATGGTCTGGCCCGGACACGAAGAATAAAATATAATGTAAGAGCGGAGCGTGTTGCACGCTCCGCTCTTTTTATGCTTTCATGCGTTATTCGGGCTTATCTATGAGCCAGCCCTCGAGGCAGACGCCCGCGCCGTGATCGACCTTGCGCGCGAACGCCTCCGGCCAGTCGCGCTTCCACTCGGCCCATTCCTCGTCGGTGACCTTATCAACCTCGACGAGGAAGCCCGAGACGGCCATGCCGGTGCTGTTTTTGGAGGTCATGGAGGTCGGGGTAATGGAGTTGATGCAGCCGCCGCGGTCGAGCTTTCCGGGGATGATCGGATCGAGGCGCGCGCCGTGGTCGACGTAGACGACCTGCGGGATGAGCCGCTCCGTGACGTAGGCCGCGCAGAGGACTATGCCGCGCTCGTTGAAGACCTTAACGACGTCGCCGTGGCGGATGCCGCGCTTTTCGGCCTCGGCGGGATTCATCCAGACGGGCTCGTACTGGTACCCGTCGAAGGCGCGTATCTTCATCGTCTCGACCTCGCGGTTGGCGGTGATGTCGTCGCACTGGGCGTGCATGCGCCAGTGCCCGTGGTTGGACATGCACAGCAGCGGGTACTTTTTCGCCCGCTCGCTGCTCAGGCGCTCGTCGTGGCTCTCGCTCTTTTCTATCCAGTGCGGGACGGGCGGGCGCTCCGGGTCGTCGGGCATGTATTTTTCGATGTCCGTCGAGGAGTATTCCAGCAGCCCCGTCGGGGTCGTGAGGGGATTGCCCTTCGGGTCGTCATAGAATTTCCAAAGCCCCGCGGGGACCTGATCGAGATCCTTGCGCAGCGGCAGGACGTATATCTTCTCCTTGGAGAATTCCTCCCAGCTCATGCGCTCCTCAAGTCCGCTCGCGGCGTAGAAGAAGCGCACTCGCTCGGCCTCGGTGAGCTTTCCGGTATATGCGTCGAGATACTCCGGCCCGAGCTTTTCCGCGACTCTGGCGCAGACGTCGAAATCGGAGAGCGACTCGCCGACGGGCTCGATGCAGGGCTCCTCGAGGTAGACCGACTGGAAGACGCCGCTGGAGAGGTCGTTGCCGATGTCGGCTATCTCGTGCTTGGTCGCGACGGGGAGGATGATATCGGCGAAGTAGCAGTCGTTTTCGAGCCAGGGATGCTGGGCGACTATCGTCTCTATCTCCGGGGAGCGCATCGCCTCGATATGGAGGTTGCCGTTATTCCAGCAGGTGACGTTGCAGGGCGCGTCCGTCCATATCATATGGACCTTCGAACGGCCAGGGCGCGGATAGACTATCTTCTCGAATTCATAGATGTTCGTCGGCTTGCGGAAGCCGTTTTCGTCGGGCTGCTGGCTGGAGGAGAAGCAGTGCAGCCCGTACCACTCCGCGTGCCCGTCGATTATCGCCTTGTGCACGAGGCAGCGGGGGATGAACTGCTTGGGCGCGGGGAGATGTTTGAATAGGTCTATGAGCTCCGGCGCGCGCTCCTTCTGCTTGTCGGAGAGGACGAAGCGCTTCATGTTGATATCGTCGGGCAGGTCGCCGTCGATGGGGCGCAGCGCGTCGCATATATGCGGGACGGCGGGGGCGATATCGCCCTGATAGGGGAGGGGATAGTCCTTGGCCCACATGTTCCATTCTATCATCTTGACCTGATGGACGCCGGGCTTGCCGAGGCCGCGCATGCCGAGCAGCATGACCTCGAGCCTCGCGGGCTCGGTCGAGTAGGGGCCGCGGATGAGGCAGCCGCCGTTGCCGTGCATTATCGAGACGGTCTTCTTCGCCCAGTCGCGGGCGAGGGCCTTTATCGTCCATTCGGCGACGCCGCATTTTCCGCTCGCCCATTCCGGCGTCTTGGGGACGCCGTCCTCGTTTCCGAGGACGTAGTCGCGGAATTTGTCGAAGCCGTAGGCGTGCGTATCTATATATTCCTTGTCGAAGGTCCCCTCCGTAATCCATACGTACGCGATCGCGAGCTGGAGCGCGGCGTCTGTGTTCGGCAGGATGGGGACCCATTTGTCCGCATGGACGGCCGCGCCGTAGTTGAGGTCGGGGCAGACGTAGACGCTCTTTATGCCGAGGGAGGTGAACCAGTAGCAGAGCCTGCTCGGGAGCTGGGAGACGACGCCGAGCGGGGTCGTCTCGGGATCGCAGCCCCAGAAAAGGAGCATGTCCGCGTGCTCGGAGATGTCGGGATAGAGATTGGCGGTCGGCGCCATCTCGCCGACGGGCTCGCAGCCCCAGACGTGCTTGGCGCCCCAGTACCAGCCCTCCCAGGAGTCCATGTTGCGCATCTGGAGGGTATAGCCGCCCATGAGAGCCAGCAGCCTGTTCGGGCAGCCGTGGCTGGGGGAGACGTTCTTGCCCTCGCCGTGCATGTCCGCCTCGCAGAGGACGGCCTCCGGCCCGTACTTTTCCTTCATGCGCCGCAGCTCGTCCGCGCAGATCTGCGCCGCCTCGTCCCACGAGATGCGGACGTATTTGCTCTTACCGCGGTTTTGCGGATTGCGCTCGCCGTTCGGGTCCCAGTCGACGCGCTTGAGCGGCCAGCGGACGCGGTTGGGCGAATATACTCGCGCCTTGTATCCGAGACCGAAGGGCGTGATGGTCGCGCGTGCGGGCGGGACGAAGGTCTTGCCGCGCGCGGACATCTTCCAGGGCGCTCCGTCCGCGTCGAGCAGGGCGCGGTCGTACTCATAGGTGCGGATGCGGGTTATCTTCCCGCCGTCGGATTCGACGAGGCAGGGCGCGCCGCTCTCCGGCCCCATGAGGCTGAAGCTTACGATATTGCGTTTTTCGGGCTTGTAGCTGTTGGTCATGACGTCCTCCGGGAGAACTTGCGGTCATATTTCATAACATTATATAATATCCCCCGCAAAGTTTCAATATAAAAAACCGCCGCATCGCCGCAGCGATATTACACTTCCCTTACATTGCAATAAAATGCATTGACGGCCGCATTTTTCCTGCATATTATCTATCTGTGAGGCAAAAAAAGCGAATTATACCCCTCCAATGTTACACTTGTGTTACACTGCGCCGCGGCCTCTTGACGGAGCGCGTCCGCCCGAATATAATGCACCCGTACGATACGTTAGCGTAATGTGCTCGGTATGACCGCTTGCGGGAGAATCTGTAGCTACGCTGCCGCAAACGTTTGTACATATCAAAAGTCCCTTAAAAAGGGCAAATCTTATAAGGAGGAAAATCCATGAAGAACCTCAAGAAATCCCTCGCTCTGGTTCTTGCCATCGTGATGGTCTTCTCCCTCGTGGTGTTCGCCAATGCGTCGTTCACCGATGAGGACCAGATCAGCCCGAAGTTTGCGGATGCCTGCGGCATAATGAACGGCCTCGGCATTCTCAAGGGCGATCAGAATGGCAACTTCAATCCCCAGGGCAACCTCACCCGCGGCCAGGCTATGAAGATAATCACCTATCTCAAGCTCGGCTCTGCCGCCGCGGATAACCTCAAGGCCACCGGCGCTCCGTTCAACGACGTTCCGGTCACCGCCTGGGAAGCTCCGTTCGTTGCCTACTGCAAGAACGCAGGCATCACCGCCGGTTACGGCGACGGCAACTTCGGCAAGGACGACGCCCTCTCCGGCTACGCCTTCGCCAAGTTCCTTCTCGCTTCCATCGGCTACAATGCCAACAAGGAGTATGAAGGCGACCAGTGGAAGATCGCTGTCGCTTCCGACGCTCTCGCTCAGGGCCTCTTCAAGGGCATCGAGGGCTACCTCTCCGACGAGCCCCTGCCGCGCGAAGTCGCTGCTCAGCTCGCTGTCAACGCCGCTCTGCTCCAGCCCGTCCAGTACATCAAGCTGCTCGAGATGTATCAGCCCATGGGCAATCCTCTCTATGTCAGCCCGCTGGACTTCGATCCCGAACCCGTCACCTCCGGCACTGACGCCGAGGGCCGTCCTGTCAAGGACTATGTTGCTCTGAGCAACCCCGCGAAGGTCATCTACGAGGCCGCTGCGGAGCCCATCGCCGTCATCACCGACGGTTCCTTCAACGCCGCGAAGTTCGCGACCCAGAAGAAGTGGGATTACAGCAAGCTCTCCGGCGCTGTCTGCCTCATCAACACCGATGACGGCTTTAGCAACACCGCTTATGAAGGCGAAGTCGGCATGGTAGTCGAGTTCTTCGGCTATGCCGACAAGACCGGCAAGGTCTTCATCACCAACGTCGTCGGCACCGCGTACTCCTTCTACACTGTCGCCAACGTCGACACCACGAAGAAGGAAGTCACCCTCAACGAGGATGGCGATCCTGCGTATCCGTGGACCATCAAGGAAGCCGATTATCCGGAGTCCTACAAGATCCTCTCCGCTTTCGCGAAGGGCGACGCTCTCTATGTCACCGAGAACTGGGGCACCGGCGAGGCCATCCTCGCTGCTGAGAAGGCCACCGCCATCACCGGCACGAAGATCACCGCCAAGACCGCTGCCGACTTCACCCTCGACGGCACCAAGTACACCGTCTCCAGCATCTACGGTGGCCCCGCCATCGCCCTCGGCGCTGTCGACGGCACCTACTATGCTGACAACAACGGCTACGTCATCGGCTATGTCGGCAACGTCGCCGAAGAAGTCCACAACTATGTGTACGCCGTTAAGGAGTTCAGCAAGAACACCGTCATCACCGACGAGTACGGCTCCACCACCGTCACCACCTACTATGTCCAGACCGTCAACGAGGCCGGCGAGGTCGTGAACTATCAGACCGCCGACAACACCTACGGCGGATTCACCGGCAAGTACGTCTATGAGATCACCACCGCCTACGACGCGACCCTCAAGGCCGAAGTCGCCACCTTCGATAGTTCCGGCAACGTCACCAGCCTCACGGCTGAGACCCTGACCGCGAAGAGCGTCAAGACCTCCGGCAACGACTACTTCACCGACGACATCAAGTTCATCTTCGTCGACAAGGAACTCG
>JAEFAK010000073.1 GCA_016287555.1 Oscillospiraceae bacterium | reverse complement strand
GACGCGAAGCCGACAATAAACCGCTCCAAGGGACTCGGTGAGAACGATCCCGAGATGATGGCGCTTACGACGATGAATCCCGATACGCGCCGCCTCATCAAGATCACGCCGGAGGACGCCGAATCGACTTTCATCGCCTTCGATATGCTCCTCGGTGACAACCTGGCCGCCCGCAAGCAGCATATTGCCGACAACGGATATAAATATCTGGATCTGGCCGACATTTCCTGAGTAAAGGACTGAGAAGATGCCCCGCAAAAAGAAAACGGAAGAAAAAGTCGCTCCGCTGAGCGCCGAGAATGTCGTCGGCCTCCGCGCGGAGACAGTAGAGCAGCCCATAACCGAGACGCTCGAGACAAACTATATGCCCTATGCCATGAGCGTTATCGTCTCGCGGGCTATTCCGGAGATAGACGGCTTCAAGCCCTCCCACAGAAAGCTCCTTTACACGATGTACAAAATGGGGCTTCTTAACGGAGCGCGCACGAAGTCGGCAAATATCGTCGGTCAGACCATGCGTCTCAATCCGCACGGCGACGCGGCCATCTACGAGACCATGGTGCGCCTGAGCAAGGGCAACGAAGCGCTGAACGCGCCCTTTGTTGATTCCAAGGGCTCTTTCGGCAAGGCTTACTCGCGCGATATGGCATACGCCGCATCTCGTTACACGGAGGCCAAGCTGGCGCCTATCTGCGCCGAGCTTTTCCGTGATATCGACAAGGATACCGTCGACTTCACCGACAACTACGACGGCAGCATGAAGGAGCCGATGCTCCTTCCGACTTCGTTCCCGAACATCCTCGTTTCGTCCAACCTCGGCATCGCCGTCGGTATGGCGAGCCAGATATGCGGCTTCAACCTTGCCGAGACCTGCGAGGCGGCGATACAGTATATCAAGGATCCGGACTGCGATCTGCTCGAGTACCTCATCGCCCCTGATTTTCCCGGAGGCGGCGAGCTGATATATAACAGGGACGCGCTTGCCGAGCTTTACGCTACGGGCAGGGGAGGCGTCCGCCTTCGCGCAAAGTGGCGCTATATAAAAGAAGCCAACCTCATCGAGGTCTATGAAATACCCTACGGTACGACAGTCGAGGCCATAATCGACAAGTCGGCCGAACTCATAAAGACAGGAAAGGTCCGCGAGATAAGCGACATACGAGACGAGACGGATCTCGGAGGCCTCAAGATAGCCATAGACCTCAAGCGCGGAACGGACCCGGATAAGCTCATGCAGAAGCTGATGAGCATGACGCCGCTCACAGACACGTTTTCCTGCAATTTCAATATCCTGATCGCCGGCACGCCGCGCGTTCTGGGCGTACGCGAGATCCTTGACGAGTGGGTCGCGTGGCGCATCCAGTGCGTGAGACGCCGCGTTTGGTACGATCTTCAGATCAAGTCCAAAAAGCTTCATCTGCTCGAAGGCATGAAGAAGATCCTTCTGGATATAGACAAGGCCATATCCATTATCCGCAATACGGAATCCGAGTCCGAGGTCGTCCCCAATCTTATGATAGGCTTCGGCATCGACGAGGAGCAGGCAGAATACGTCGCGGAGATAAAGCTCCGCAATATCAACAGGGAATACATCCTCAAGAGAACGGACGAGATAGATTCTCTTTCCGAGGAGATCGCCGACCTCAAGGATATAACCAACAGTCAGGCGCGCATCAAGCGCATCATATCCGACGAGCTGAAGGACGTCGCGAAGAAATACGGGACACCCCGAAAGACGACCATCGTCATGGAGGATGAGCTCACGGAGTATAAGCCTGACGAGCACATTGAGGATTATCCGGTGACGCTTTTCCTCTCGCGCCACGGCTATTTCAAGAAGATAACGCCGCTTTCTCTGCGCATGGGCGGCGAGCAGAAATACAAGGAAGAGGACGAGCTCCGGATCTCCGTTGAGGCCTCCAACCGCAGCGAGCTTCTCGTCTTTACGGACAAGGCGCAGGTCTACAAGGCCCGCGTGAGCGACTTTGAGGACACGAAGGCCTCTTCGCTCGGAACTTATCTGCCGGCGACGCTGAATATGGACGAGGGCGAAAGCGTCGTCTGGATGACCGTACCCGGCGACTATTCCGGCAGTTTGCTTTTCTTCTTTGAAAACGGCAAGGCAGCCCGCGTCCCGCTCGCGGGATATGAGACGAAGACGAACCGCCGCAGGCTGACAGCGGCGTATTCCGACAGATCGCCGCTGGCCGCAATGACGGACTTCAAGAAAGAAAAAGAGATGTGCGTCTTTACAAGCGACGGCCGCGCTCTCATATTCAGCACTTCGCTGCTCTCGCCGAAGACGACGCGCTCGTCTCAGGGCGTTTCCGTCATGTCGCTCAAGGGAAAAGCCAAAGTAACGGACGCCGTCGATGTCGAAAAGTCCGGCATAGTCAATCACAGCAGGTACAGAGTCCGCAAGCTTCCCGCCGCAGGCGCGCTTCTGAAGCCGGAGGACCGCGGCGAGGACCAGCTCACCATAGAGGAGACTTGACCGATGTTTTTGACAACAAATAACAAAGCCGTCAATACGATCTTCAAATACCTTGTTATTGCCATTGGAACTTTCATCTACGGTCTCGGAGTCAATTTCCTCATGAGGCCGAACGGCATAATCTCCGGCGGAATAACCGGTATCGCAATGGTCATAAATTATGCTTTCCCCGTATTGCCGATAGGCGTCATGATCTTCATTATCAATATCCCCATCTTCATCGTCGGCTTCAAGGTCCTCGGCTGGCGTTTCGTCATCTCCTCGCTCGTAGGAATGCTCGGTCTATCCGTTTTCATCGACCTTATCGAGCTTTTCTCATTCCCGCTGACGGACAATCCGCTTCTCGCCGCGCTCTTTGCGGGCGTGATAACGGGCTTCGGCCTTGGACTCGTGTTCCTGACCGGAGCTTCGACAGGCGGCACGGATATCATAGTCAAGGTCGTGCGCAGACATCATCAGCACATGAACCTCGGTACGCTCGTTTTCATTCTTGACGTCGTCATCATCGTCATTTACGCCGTTACTTTCAGGATGTTCGAAGCGGGAATGTATTCGCTCATCGCCATTTTCGTCGAATCAAAGCTCATCGATGTCGTGCTCTACGGCGTCAATTACGGCAAGGTCGTATATATCATCAGCGACAAGGCCGACGAGATCAACCGCCAGATAAACGATATCATGGACAGAGGAGTCACAAAGCTTTACGGCGAAGGAGGCTACTCCGGGGCGAAGAAGACAGTCCTGCTTGTGGCTATCAAACGTCGGCAGATCACAAGGCTCAAGCAGATAATCAAAGAGATCGACCCCAAAGCTTTCGTTATTATGTCGGAGTCCAGAGAAGTTCTCGGAGAGGGTTTCCAAAAGAACGAAGAATGAAGTCTTCAATGACAAAAAGCAATATGCTCCGCCGCTTTGCCGCGGCGGCGGCATGCTGCGCCGTGATGGCTTCTTTCGGAGGCTGCTCGTCGATATTTGAAAGGGAATACGTCTCCGTTAACGATCACGTCGACGAGTATATCGAGCCCGAGCAGATCAGCCAGACAGTTGAAGTAAAAAACTACGCTGCGATGAGAAACGCCGTCCTCGGTATGGTCGAGGGCGGCGTGGACCATTTCATGTTCACAACCGAGAATTATTCAGGCAACGCGAAGGAGGATATATCCCGCGCCTGCCTCGAAGTGACGCGCGAGACGCCGATCGGCGCCTTCGCAGTCGAATACATGACGCACTACTGCACGCAGATACTGACCTATTTTCGCATCGAAGTATTCGTAACGTATAAACACACTCCCGAGGAGATCGCCTCGGTAAAGCGCGTTTCCGGCTTCAGAGAGCTTATCGAGAGTATCATAACCGACGTCGTGGATTATAAAAACAGGGCAGTTTACTCTTTCGTCGGCATCGACGTCAATGAAAGCGTCATAAGAGACGCTATAACCGATGAATACAGAAACTCGCCCGTTATGATCACCGACCTGCCGGCAATCAGCTGTTCCACCTATCCTAACGAGGAATCCGTTCAAAAGATCATTGAGATTAAATATGAATACTCAGAGCCTGCGGGGACGCTTTCGCTCCGCCGTTCGGCCATTTTGTCGAGCGCCGGGGCTCTCCTTTATGATAATCCGGCCGAAGGCTCTCTCCTTGACGTATTCAATGCCCTCAGAAAAAAGTGCAGCTTAGATCCCGCAGGCGGCAGGTCGGCCTATGACGCGGTTGTGCTCGGCGTAGCGAACTCCGAAGGAGTCGCTATGGGTTTCAAGCTGATGTGCGATCTGACCGGCGCTGAATGCTATGTCGTTGACGGCAGGCGAGATGGGGAACCTTATTTCTGGAATATCGTCAAAATAGGCGACGCGTACTATCATTCCGACGTTGCCGAATGTCTTCAGAGCGGTCCTGAGGAATTCTTTATGCTCCGAGACTCGGATATGTGGGGAAGATACCTTTGGGATACGGTCAAATACGTCCCCTGCGAGGGAGAACTGCTTTTTGAAGATGTTTTTGAAAGACTGGACGCTGAGCCGCCTCCCCTTGAAGAAGAACAGCCGTAAGAAGATCAAAGCCGTAGCTTATTATTGAGGTGCACTAATGAAAAAGAGAATCATCGCGCTCCTGCTGGCAGTTATAATGCTCCTTTCGTTCGCATCGTGCGGGCTTCTCGAAAAGCTCATTCCCGCGAAGCCAGATCCGACTGACGAGCCGATACCCACGGCGACCGTGGCCCCTAACGATCCGACCCCTGCGCCCAAGCCGACTAAGGAGCCTGCCAGCCACACTCCGAAGCCGGCCAAAGCGGTCTACGACGACTCTATAATCATCGAGGCCTATTCTGAGGAAGGCTCTTATACGGACCAGTGGGACAACACTTATGATTACAGCTTTCATCTCCCGCAGATCGACCTCGACAGACCCGGCGCGAAGTCGATCAACGAGGAGATCATGGCCGTTGCAGGCAGCGAAATCGAAACAGCTTTAGACTCGCTGAAAAACGATATGGGTGCGGGACTTCTCGACGTATACTGGAAGAGCGCCTGGAACGGCAGCGTCCTCAGCCTGCTCATAGAATGCGACTACGACTGGGCGTTTACCGACTACGCCGTATTCCATTACGACTGCGCCTCCGACGATGTGCTCTACAACCACGACATCCTCCAGATGCTCGGCATGACGGAAGATGAGTTCGTGCAGCGCGCCAGAAGGACGGCCGAGCTCGAATTCGACGGGACGTACAGCTTCTATCTGACCGATTATGCCGGCCAGAACGGCTTCGACACGTCCTTCGCCTCGACCCGCAACTGGACGCTCGACGACTACAACATCGATTCCGGACTTATGGTATTTCCCGCCGAAAAGACCATGGTCATAATCCCCATAGGCTCCATGGCGGGAGCCAGCTATTATCTCCACGAGCTCGAGCTCGCGCCGATGCCCGAGCAGATGACGAGATACGGCTTTTCCAGATTCGTCACCGCCGAGGTGGGGACCGGATACGGCAAGATCGTCATCGAGGACGTTCCGGAATACGAGGACCAGATCTCCTACGTCGAGGATATGTGCGGCGTCAGGAGAGGGGAGGAGTACTACAGCTCCGGCCTGTACAGCGAGTATACTGATATTTCGGTGGGCTTCTGCGGGGAATACTATCCTCTGCTGTTCCTCACAACGGTCCGGGGCGAGGTGGAATGCGTCGACATCTTCACCGGCCTCATGGACGACTGTATGTGCGCTTTCCAGCTCCAGGGCATAGGCAACATCAACTACACTTTCTACGACGAGGACGATTACAACGAGCTAGGCTACAACTGCGTGGCGTACGCTGCGGACGGGACGTTCCACGATCTCTCGCTCGCTGTCATGGACGCCAAGCTGGCAAGACACGACTTCTATCCCGACCATCTGTCCTCTTCCTACTACGACGATCTTGAGGACGGCACGCAGAGCGAATTCATCAGATATCTCGACCTGCTCAGCGACAACAACTTCGAGATATCCACCCTCGTCGTCGAGACCGGCGACTACACCACATATCAGGGGTGGTTCGAATTCCTCGGCTGCAACGAGGACGGCGTCGTCTATACGTACTACATCGCCGAAACGGGCGAAGAGGGCGCCATTGCCTGCCGCAGGCTCGACGAGAACTATCTCGTCACGTCCTACGGACGCGGGGAGCACATATTCAGCACCTACGAGTACGGCTCGACGCTGTATGTCCCGACCTATGGCTGATATGTACAGGATCGACATTGCAATAATCGGCAGCGGCCCGGCCGGAGTATCCGCGGCGATCACTGCCAGGGCCCGCAACATGTCCGCAGTGCTCTACGGCTCGCAGCGGCTCAGCGACAAGCTCGAAAAAGCTCACGAGATCCTGAACTATCCGGGTATGCCACGGATAAAGGGCCCGGATCTCGCTCAGGCGCTGCGCCGACATATGCGGGATATGGATATTGAGATAACGCAGGAGCAGGTCACGGCCGTATACGCCATGGGCAGCTACTTCGGCGTTGAGACCGCGTCCGGCATGACGGAAGCCCGGACTGTCATACTGGCTACCGGGGTCTTCAGCGGCAAACCGCTTCCCGGCGAAAATGAATTTCTCGGGCGCGGCGTCAGCACCTGCGCGACCTGTGACGGCAATTTCTACAGGGGAAAGACCATAGCCGTTCTCGGTTTCGGATCGGAAGCTCCCGAGGAAACGAAATACCTCGCTACGCTCGCCGAGAAAGTCTATTACTTCCCGGCGCGCGGCAGGGAACTTGACCCGGTACCGGCGAACGTCGAGCAGATCGGCGGCGCGCCGCTGGCGATAACCGGGGAACTGAAGGCCGGGGCTGTCGAGACCGCCGGCGGAAAGTACCAGGTCGACGGTGTGTTCGTTCTGCGCGACGCCGTCCCCGCGGACAGGCTCGTTCCCGGCCTGGTAATGGACGGGGCGCACGCGGCCGTGGACCTTCAGATGCGCACCAATCTCCCCGGCTGCTTTGCCTGCGGAGATCTCGCGGGCACGCCTTACCAGTACGTCAAGTCCGCCGGACAGGGCAACGTCGCCGCGCTCTCCGCCGCGGCCTATCTGGCCACGCTTTAGTATCTATACGAAAAAACGGCACGCTCACGGCGTGCCGTTTTCCTGTTATTATTAGGTCTTCCGTTTTGTGAGGCGGTTCACCAGAAAGACCACCGCGCCGAAAACAAGGATGAAGATACCGGCAAAGCGGTAACGGAAGACGGTGGAATCCGGAGAAAGCGCGTTTGTCACGTTGGTGAAGAACACCGGGCTCAAAAAACCGCCGGAGCTGGGGGCGATGCTCGAGATTATGACGCTGGTGATTGCGGAGTTGGTGGGGTCGGAGTACACGCTCACGCCGTAAGTGGCCCAGGGATTGAACATGCTGATCGAAGCGCCTGCCACAAACACCGCGAGGATGGTCACCGGCAGGCTGGCCGGAAACAGGCTCAGGAGCATAAAGCCGACGAAAAGCAGAGAGCAGGCCAGGGCCATGATGTCGTCCTTCAGCTTTCTGGAAATCCGGCTGAAAACGATCCCGGAGCAGACGCCGCCCACCATCTGGACGGAGGAACAGACGCCCGCCAATGTAGAGTAATTCTCAAAGTGCTTGGAGAGATGGGTGGACAGGTTCTGCCCCACTACGGGATAGGTCATCATGAACAGCAGGAGTCCGGCAGCGTACAGAAACACGTGTCCGTCGATCCGGGAGTGCTTCTCCCCGCCGCTGACCGCCCTGGGCGTCTTGTAGGACGGGATGTTGACGGCGCAGAGGATGGCCATGATGAGTCCGATGGAAAACACAAGATAGCCGCCGTACCAGAAGAATCCTGCCAGCAGGCCGCCCGCAAAGGACATGGCGATCCCGCCGCCGTTGATGCAGGCGGTCTGGTAGCCCGCGATCTTCTGCCGCTCTTCCGGCGCAAAGAGGTCGAACATGATGCCGAAGGCGTTCGTAACGAACAGGCCCGTGCTGCAACCGATGAGCACGGAGAGACACCAGACGCACCAGAAGCCGGTATGGAACAGCAGGACGAAGATCACCGTTACCACGAAGAAGGACTGTCCCAGAACTACCGCCAGCTTTTTTGTGATAATCGCCCGGTTGATGAGATACATGGCGATGAGCGCCACGACGATCTGGACCACGTTGACGAAGCTCATGGCCGTCTGCACCGTGGGCAGGGGAACGTCAAAAAACTGCCGGATCTGCTCCGTGGCCGGAGAGAGGGCCAGGGAGGGCATGTTGGTGAGGGCGA